>CBIHMP010000009.1:0-31651 GCA_966211015.1 uncultured Luteolibacter sp.
AGCAAGGCCGATGCCGCGCTTGACGTCTCCGAACTCGCGGCATGGACGCTGGTGTCGAGCCAGTTGCTGAATCTGGACGAAACGCTGAACAAGTAAAAGACCCGGTCCTCCGGGCGGACGAAGCGAGCGCAGGCACCTCTTCCGATCTTTTCATTCCCGACAAGCTCCACCCCTTGCTCCATCCGCTCGCGGGACCGAGCGGACCACCTTCAGAGCCATGAATACGATCCACGACTACAACTCCGCAATCACCCGCAGGCAGTTCTTCCGGAAGAACGGCACCGGTCTGGGGGTGGCGGCGCTGTCGTCCCTGCTGGGCGGCGGCCGGGCCTTTTCCTCGCCCGCGGCGATGGAGGAGATGCTGCCCCACATCGCGCCGAAGGCGAAGCGGGCGATTTACATTTCCTTGATCGGCGCGCCGTCGCAGCTGGACCTCTTCGACTACAAGCCGGACCTGCAGAAGCGCTTCAAGGAGGATCTCAAGGATTGGCTGGCAAAAGAAGGACAGCGCCTGACGGGGATGACTTCCGGCCAAGCCGCTTTCCCGCTGGCTCCTACGATCTTCAAATTCGCCCAGCACGGGCAGGGCGGCGCCTGGATCAGCGAACTGCTGCCGTGGACCGCCCGGATGGCGGACGATCTCTGCATCATCAAATCGATGCACACGGAGGCGATCAACCACGAGCCCGCGAACCAGCTCCTGTACACCGGCTCGATGCAGTCGGGGAAGGCCTCGATCGGCTCCTGGCTGTCCTACGGCCTGGGCAGCATGAACGAGGACTTGCCGACCTTTGTGGTGCTGCACGCCACGCACACCTCCCCGTATGCGAACGTGCAGGCGATCTCGGCCCGCCTCTGGGGCGCGGGCTATCTGCCGGGCAAGCACGCCGGGGTGGCACTGCGCTCGAAGGGCGACCCGGTGCTCTACCTCCAGGACGCGCCCGGGATTTCCCGGGACCTGCGGCGCAAGATGCTGGACGGCCTGAACGCGATGAACCAGCGGTCCTACGAGGCGGTGGGCGATCCGGAAATCCAGACGCGCATCCAGCAGTACGAGATGGCCTTCCGCATGCAGTCCTCCGTGCCGGAGCTCGCGGATATGTCCGGCGAGCCGGAGCACGTGTACGAGCTCTACGGGCAGGACAGCAAGGTGCGCGGCACTTTCGCGAGTTCCGCGCTGATGGCCCGCCGCCTGCTCGAAAGGGGGACCCGCTTCGTCCAGATCTTCCATCGCGGCTGGGACCAGCACGGCGATCTCCCGCGCGACCTGCGCTCGCAGTGCCAGGATGTGGACCAGGGCTGCTATGGCCTGATCCAGGACCTCAAGCAACGGGGAATGCTGGAAGACACGCTCGTCATCTGGGGCGGGGAATTCGGCCGCACGGTGTATTGCCAGGGCGGCCTCAGCGAGACCAACTACGGGCGCGACCACCATCCGCGCTGCTTCTCGCTGTGGATGGCAGGCGGCGGCGTGAAAGGCGGACAGGTTTACGGCGAAACGGACGAGATGAGCTACAACATCACCCGGAACCCCGTGCACATCCGCGACCTCCACGCGACGATCCTGCATCAGCTCGGTCTAAGCCACGAGCGGCTCAGCTTCAAATTCCAAGGTCTGGACCAGCGCCTGACCGGAGTGGAGCCGGCGAAGGTGGTGAAAGACATCCTGGCCTGAAGCGGCCGGCATGGCGGGGATTGCCATGCCGCCCTCCGGCTGGAAGACTCCGGCGCATGCAGCGCGTGGCGGTCATCAACGTGGTGGGGCTCTCCCCTTCCCTGCTCGGCCCTTCGATGCCGCGGCTGGCAGCGTTCGCGCAGAAGCACGGGATGCAGTCGTTTCCGCCGGCCTTCCCCGCGGTGACTTGCACGGCCCAGTCCTCCATGCTGACCGGGAAGAGCCCGCGCGAGCACGGGATCGTGGCGAACGGCTGGTACGACCGGGAGAGCGCCGAGGTGCGCTTCTGGAAGCAGAGCAATCATCTGGTGCGCGGCGAAAAGGTCTGGGAGCACCTGCGCCGCAAGCACCCCGGCTTCACCTGCGCGAAGCTCTTCTGGTGGTACAACATGTACTCCAGCGCGGACATCGCGATGACCCCGCGGCCGCTTTACCCCGCGGACGGGCGGAAGGTTTTCGACATCCACACGCAGCCGATGGAGCTGCGGGAGCAGGTGAAGGCGGACCTCGGCCCCTTCCCCTTTCCCAGCTTCTGGGGCCCGGGCGCGGGAATCGCGTGTTCCGAATGGATCGCGGCTTCCGCCAAGTGGACGGAAGAGCGGGAGAAGCCGGCGCTGAGTCTGGTCTATCTGCCGCATCTCGATTACGGGCTTCAGAAATGGGGACCCGACGCGCCGGAGATGAAGGCGGAGCTGGAGGCGATCGACCGCGTCGCTGGCGACCTGATCGATTTTCTCGAATCACGCGGCATCAAGGTGCTGGTGGTTTCCGAATACGGGATTTCGAAGGTAGCGAGACCGGTCCACTTGAACCGCATCTTCCGCAAACGGGGCTGGATCCAGATCAAGGAGGAACTCGGCCTTGAGACGCTGGATGCCGGCGGCTCGAAGGTCTTCGCGGTGGCCGATCACCAGATGGCGCACGTTTACGTGAACGACCGATCGCTGCTGCCGGAAGTGAAGGCCTTGCTGGAGCAGACCGAAGGCGTGGATGAGGTCCGCGCGGCAAAGGACTTGTGGGGCGGCGGGATCGGCGAAGAACGGGCAGGCGAGCTGATCGCGATTTCACAACCGGACGCATGGTTCACCTACTATTTCTGGGAGGACGATGCGAAGGCACCGGACTTCGCGCGCTGCGTGGATATCCACCGCAAGCCGGGCTACGACCCGGTGGAGCTTTTCCTCGACCCGGAGATCGCGCACCCGAAGCTGAAGATCGCGAAATTCCTCCTGAAGAAGAAGCTCGGGCTGCGGGGCCTGCTAGACGTGATCCCGCTGGACGCCACGCTGGTGAAGGGTTCCCACGGGCGGGACAAGGTGGACGATGGCGAGAAGCCGCTGATCATCGGCTCGCCAGTGCCGGTGAGCCGGGCGGAGGAGGTTTTCGGGGCAATCGTGGCGGCGGTGGAATCAGGAGGCTGAGGAGGCAGCCTTCTTGATCGCCTCGCGCAGGATGTTGTGCGAGCGCACGATCATCGCTTCCCGCATCGCGACGGCAAAAAGGCGCTCCCGCAAGAGCTCCGGATCCAGCCGACCCGTCGAGATGAGCAAGGCCAACAGATCGATATCCTTCTGCCTCCCGGCCTGACACTTCGCCGCCGCCATATCGTGGGGCTCTAGGCAGAACACCCTCTCGACCCCCTGCAGCGGGACCAAGCGGTCGTCCCAGCCTTTCGGAAATTGCTCGAAGGCAATGGGACGGACGATATCGGCGTAGTAACCGAAGTGGGTGTGGAAGGGCCGGCTCTCTCCGAACGTGATGTGAAGCAACTTTCCTACCTCTTCGACGAATGGAGTAATAATCAAATCCGCGTCGTGGGTCCGTGCCAAGGGCCCTGCTTGATCATCTCCGAGCTCGGGGAACGATGGCAAAAGAGACGCCGACCCAAAAACAATGATTTTCTCCGCCTCTGATAACTTGGCTACGGAGGAGACCAAGTGTTTCAGTGTGTCCAAGCGCATAGGAACCGATCCATTTCTTCCTCACTGAGCACTCCCGGAAACGGTGAGCAGCTTTTCATGAAACGGGCCTCCTCCCCGTCATCCCGGAGGAAGGCGAGCAGATCCGCGAAAGCCTCCTTGGAGGATTTCGCTTTTTCGATCCGTTCCCGCCACAGGATCAGCGGCCGGACGTCGCCCAGGCGGTCCATCGCGATCCAGCGGGCGATATTTTTCAGCGGGATCTCCAGGAGTTCGGGCTGGCGCTCGATCTTGCCCGCCATGAAGAGCCAACGCTCGTGGATGAGCGGGTTCAGCCAGACATGGTCCTCCGGGATCACGAGAAGAGCCTATCAGCGGCGGAAAAATCCGCAAGCCCCGCCCGCGGAAGGGGTACAGATCCTGCTTTACGGTTGCGCTCGTCCGGTCGGCTTCCTAGCTTTCGCTCCGGTATTCCGATCCGATTCCTTTCCCCGATGAAGAACCCTCATTTCCTTTTCCCGCTGGCAGCCATTTCAATCGCCTCCGCACTGGGCTTCTCCAGTTGCAAGAAAGGCGACGGGGAAACGATCAGGATCGGCGAATTCGCATCCCTTACCGGCAAGGAAGCGACCTTCGGGATGTCCTCGCACGAGGGCACCCTGCTCGCGATCGAGGAGATCAACGCCGCGGGCGGAGTGCTGGGGAAAAAGATCGAGCTGCTGACGGAGGACGATCAGTCCAAGCCCGGGGAGCCGGCCAATGCAGTCAACAAGCTGATTTCAAAGGACGGCGTCGTCGCGATCCTCGGTGAAGTCGCCTCCAGCCGCTCGCTGGAAGCCGCGCCGATCTGCCAGCAGAGCCAGATCCCGATGATCTCCCCGGCCTCGACGAACCCTGCCGTCACCCAGGCGGGCGATTACATTTTCCGCGCCTGCTTCACCGATCCCTTCCAGGGTGCCGCGCTGGCCAATTTCGCCACCCAGGAGCTCAAGGCCACCAAAGTGGCGATGCTGACGGACGTGAAGAGCGACTACAGCAAGGGGCTCGCGAAGTGCTTCAAGGACAAGTTCCTCGCCAACGGCGGCACGCTGGTCACCGAGCTCGACTACAACGGCGGCGACAAGGACTTCAAGGCCCAGCTCACCACGATCAAGAACAACGAGCCGCAGGCCGTGTTCGTTCCGGGCTACTACACGGATGTCGCCTTGATCGCGATCCAGGCCAAGCAAGTCGGCCTGACCGCCCCGCTCTTCGGCGGAGACGGCTGGGAAAGCTCCGTGCTGCTCGACATCGGCAAGGAGTCCATGAACGGCAACTACTTCTCCACCCACTGCGCCGCGGACCAGGGAACCCCGAAGATGACCGCCTTCGTGGAGGCCTATAAGAAGCGCTTCGACGGCAAGGTTCCGGACGCGATGGCCGTGCTGGGCTACGACTCCGCCTACTTGCTCGCCGATGCCATCAAACGCGCCGGCACTACGGAGGGCCCCAAACTCCGCGACGCAATCGCCGCGACCAAGGATTTCGAGGGCGTGAGCGGTAAATTCTCCCTCGATGCCAACCGCGATGCCGTGAAGGCACTGGTCTTCATCAAGATCGAAGACGAGAAGTTCCGCTACACCGCCACGGTGAACCCGTAAGAACGACGCGGCTGCCGGGGAATCCCCGTGATCGATCCCACAACGGCCACAGGCTGCCAACCCGTTTCAAGCACGTGGATTTCCAACAAACGGTCCAGCAGCTCATCAACGGTCTCGGCCTTGGCTCGATCTACGCCCTTATCGCCCTGGGCTACACCATGGTTTACGGGGTGCTGCGCTTCATCAACTTCGCCCACAGCGACGTGCTGATGCTGGGGGCCTTCGCGGCCTTCTTTCTCGCTCCGCTGGTGGAGAAAATGCTGGGACCGCAATCGGTCTTCGGGGCCGTCATGGTCTTCATCGTGGCAGCGGCAGTGTGCGCGTGCATCGGCATGTTGATCGAGTATCTGGCCTACCGGCCCCTGCGGAACCGGCCGAAGCTGACGGTTCTGATCACCGCCATCGGCGTCTCGCTCTTCATCGAATTCACCTGCCAGAACGATGCGGTGCTGGGTTCCGCCACGCGATCCTTCCCGCGCCTCCTGCCGGAAAAGCAGTTTCAAGCCGGCAAACTGATCTTCGGCAGCACCGATCTCATCGTTCCCCTCGTAACGATGACCCTTCTGGCCGCGATGTGGCTCATCGTGCAGAAATCGAAGATCGGCACGGCGATGAGAGCGGTTTCCTTCAACCAGCAGGCGGCTTCCCTGATGGGGGTTCCTGTGAACCGCATCATCTCCTTCACCTTCGGGCTCGGTTCCGCCCTCGCGGCGATCGCTGGGATCCTTTATTCGATGAAGGCCCCGGGCATCGAGCCCTTGATGGGCGTCCAGCCCGGCCTGCGCGCTTTCATCGCCGCCGTGGTCGGCGGGATCGGGAATCTGCCCGGCGCTGTCCTCGGCGGCCTTCTGATCGGCGTGCTGGAGACCTTTGCAGGGGGAATCCCCGGGCTCTCGAACTACCGGGATGCCATCGCCTTCGGGATCCTGATCCTGATCCTCCTCTTCAAACCCGCGGGCCTGCTGGGCCGCGCCACCATCGAGAAAGTCTGATGCCTCTCCCCGGAGCAAAACGCTGGCTTTTCACGGGCATCGCGCTGGCGGTGCTGCTGTCCTTCTTTTCGGATTCCTTCAACCGCTACTACCTGGGCATCGGGATCGACGTGGGGATCGCGATCATCCTGGCGGTTAGCCTGAATCTGATCAACGGCCACACCGGCCAATTCAGCCTGGGCCATGCGGGCTTCATGGCGGTGGGAGGGTATTTCGCAGCCTGGATTTCCCTCCAGCTCGGCGCGAATGCCAAGGCGATGTTTCCTGTCTCGCTGCTGGCGGGCGGCCTCCTCGCGGCACTGGTGGGCTTGACCGTCGGCGTGCCCTCGCTCCGCTTGCGTGGCGATTACCTCGCGATCGTGACTCTCGGATTCGGGGAGATCATCCGGGTGATCGCGCAGAACACGGAGGCGGTCGGGGCGGCCAGCGGCCTGAAGGGCATCCCGAAATTCACGAACCTCGGATGGACCTTCGGTCTGGCTGCCGTGACGGTTTACACGATCACCGCACTGGTGAATTCCACCTATGGCCGCGGCTTCCTCGCCGTGCACGACGACGAGATCGCCGCCGAGTCTTCCGGCATCAGCACCACCCGCTACAAGGTCGTCGCCTTCGTGACGGGCTCCTTTTTCGCCGGCATCGCGGGCGGCCTGTACGCCCACCACAAGCAGTTCCTCGCACCCACCGGTTTCGATTGGCTGAAGTCGGTGGAGATCGTGGTCATGGTCATCCTCGGCGGCATGGGCCGCACCGCGGGAGTCATCGGGGCGGCGATCCTGCTCACCGTACTGCCGGAGTTCCTGCGCGACTTCGCGGAATACCGCATGATCATCTATGCTCTCCTGATCATCCTCCTGATGCTCCTGCGCCCCGGCGGCCTGGCTTCCCTCCTCACCCTGAAGCGTCGTTCCACCGTATGAGCGCGCCCCTGCTGGAGCTGGAAAACGTCACCATCAAGTTCGGCGGCCTCACGGCCGTGTGCGAGCTGACAACCGGGATCCGGACGGGCGAGCTCGTCGGGCTCATCGGGCCGAACGGCGCGGGCAAAACCACGGCATTCAACATGATCACCGGGGTGTACCAGCCCACCTCCGGAGTGATCCGCTTCGACGGCCGCGACACCGCCGGCATCAAGCCCAGCCGGCTCGCCGCGCACGGAATCGCCAGGACTTTCCAGAACATCCGCCTCTTCGCTTCGCTGAGCGTCCTGGACAACATCCGCGTGGCCAAGCAACTCCACAACCCGCAGGGCTATCTCGGATCCCTGCTGCGGGGCAAAGCCTGGCGCGAGAGCGAGGCGGAGATCGAGAAGGATGCCCTGGAACTGCTCGAAATCTTCGGGCTCGCGAAATTCCGCGACGAAATGGCCGTTTCCCTGCCCTACGGCGACCAGCGCCGCTTGGAAATCGTCCGGGCGCTGGCCACCCGGCCGAAGCTGCTGCTGCTCGACGAACCGGCGGCGGGAATGAATCCCTCGGAGAAGGACGACCTCATGCACCTCATCCGCTTCATCAAGGACCGCTACCAGCTCGCCGTCCTGCTCGTGGAGCACGACATGAAGGTCGTCATGGGCATCTGCGAACGCATCGCCGTGCTGGAATACGGCCGGAAGATCGCCGAAGGGACGCCGAAGGAAATCCAGTGCCACCCGAAGGTCATCGAAGCTTACCTTGGAACCGCAGCCCATCCGAGCGAATCATCCAATGCTTGAGGTCGAGAATCTCCATGTTTCCTACGGCGCGATCAAAGCGCTGCACGGCGTTTCCATAAGCGTGCCGCAAGGGAGCATCGTAACCTTGATCGGTGCCAACGGAGCCGGGAAATCCACCACCTTGCGGGCTTTGTCCGGCCTGGTGAAAGCGGCCTCGGGGAGCATCCGTTACGAGGGGGCGGACATCACCGGCATCCCCGCCCACAAGATCGTCTCCCGCGGGCTCTGCCACGTGCCCGAGGGCCGCATGATCTTCGCGAACCTGACGGTACAAGAAAACCTGGCGATGGGAGCTTACCTCCAGCGCGACAAGGCATGGGTGGCGAAGCAGACGGATTACGTTTACCATCTCTTTCCGCGCCTGAAGGAGCGCGAGAGCCAGGCCGCGGGAACGCTTTCCGGCGGCGAGCAACAGATGCTGGCGATCGGCCGGGCCCTGCTGGGGAATCCGAAATTCCTCATGCTCGACGAACCCTCGCTCGGCATCGCCCCGCTGCTGGTGAAGTCGATTTTCGAGCGGATCGTGGAAATCAACCGCGAGCAAGGGCTGACGATCCTGCTAGTCGAGCAGAACGCGAATCTGGCGCTGGACGTCTCCTCCTACGGCTACGTGCTGGAGACCGGAGCCGTGCTGCTGGAGGGCCCCTCCGCCGATCTGAAGGCGAACCCGCGCGTGCAGGAGGCGTATTTGGGCGGGTGACCGTCCTCGCCCGTCACCGCGCCCTTGATCCCCACGCGGAATCCGCGAAGCTCGCGGCATGGCGCGCGAGTACACGCTGCACCGGCACGCGGCCGGACCTTCCTCGGGGATCGACTACCGGGCGGAGTTGAACGACGAGCAATTCGCCGCCGTGACCTCCCCTCCCGGCGCTGCCCTCGTGATCGCCGGGGCCGGTTCCGGGAAAACGCGCACGCTCACCTACCGGGTGGCCTACCTTTTGGATCACGATGTCGAGGCCCGGAACATTCTCCTGCTGACCTTCACGAACAAGGCGGCGCGAGAGATGACGGAGCGGGTCCGGCACCTGGTGCCGCACGACGTTTCCGCGCTCTGGAGCGGCACCTTCCACTCGATCGGCAACCGGATCCTGCGCCGCCACGCGGAGGTACTGGGGTTCACCAAGTCCTTCTCGATCCTCGACCGCGATGACCAGAAGTCCTTGCTGACCGGGGTCGTCGCCTCGCTCGACATCGACACGAAGATCCGGCGCTTTCCCAAGGCCGACGTGCTGGCGACGATCTTCAGCCTCGTTGAAAACACCGGCGAGTCGCTGGAGAGCATCATCCGGATCCGCTATCCGTATTTCGAGGAGTGGCAGGCGGAAATCCACCGCGCCCAAGCCGGGTACGCGAAGAGGAAGAAGGACACGAACTCGATGGACTTCGACGATTTGCTGGTCCTCACGCTGAAGCTTTTCAGGCAGGACGAGGATCTGCTCGGCCTGTATCGCAAGCGCTTCCGCCACATCCTGGTGGACGAGTATCAGGATACGAACGCCGTCCAGAGCGAGCTGATCGACCTGCTCGCGGGAGGAGGGGCGAGCGTCATGGCGGTGGGCGACGACGCGCAATCGATCTATTCCTGGCGCGGCGCGGACATGGGGAACATCCTTTCCTTTCCCGAACGCCACGCGGGCTGCCGGATCCATAAGATCGAAACGAACTACCGCAGCGTCCCGGAGATCCTCGACCTCTCGAACGCGGCGATCCGGGCAAACCGCGCCCGCTTCGACAAGGATCTGCGCTCGGCGCGCGAGCAGCTCGGGGTGAAGCCCGCGCTGGTGCCGCTGGAAGATCCGTCCACGCAGGCGGCCTTCGTCGCCCAGCGAATGCTGGAGCTTCGGGACGAGGGAATCCCCCTGGAAGAGATGGCGGTCCATTACCGGGCGCACTTCCAGTCGCTGGAGATCCAGATGGAGCTCACGACGCGCGGCATCCCTTTCGCGATCACCAGCGGGCTGCGCTTTTTCGAGCAAGCTCATATCAAGGACGTCGCCGCCTTCCTCCGCTTCGTCACGAACCGTCGGGACGAGACGAGCTTCAAGCGGATCGCACTGCTGATGCCGGGCATCGGCGCCGCCGGTGCGGACAAGCTCTGGCGGGATTGGTTCGCCACCGGCTGGGCGGAGCAGGAGGAGATCCCGGTGTGGAGCGAGGTGCTCTCGAAGCTGAAGCCGCCGAAGAAAGCGGCGAAGCATTGGGAGCAGTTCGGCTACGTCCTCGATGAACTCACTCCCGGCGGCACCTTCGCCCGTCCTCCGGGCATGATCTTCAGCGTGCTGGAAGGCATGTATGACGACCACCTGCGCGCCAGCTACGACAACTACGAGAACCGCCGCAGCGACATCGAGCAACTGATGGCCTACGGGACGAACTTCGAGGACGTCCTCGATTTCCTCTCGCAGCTTTCGCTCCTGAGCTCCGCCGACGGCGAGCCCACGGGAGACCGTGCGGAAAAGGACGACGAGAAGGTCACCCTTTCCTCGATTCATCAGGCCAAGGGGCTGGAATGGAAGGTGGTCTTCGTGATCTGGCTCGCCGATGGGCAATTCCCGAACGGCCGCATCCTGGAGTCCGATGATCCGGATCAACTGGAGGAGGAGCGGCGGCTTTTCTACGTCGCGATCACCCGGGCGAAAGACGAGCTGTACCTGACCTATCCGCTGATCAATCCGAAATCCTACACGGGCGATATCATCCAGCGCCCCTCCCGCTTCCTCGACGACTTCCCGCGGGAACTCGTGGAGGAGTGGCGCATCACTCCGGAGTGGGGAAATCCGGATGATCCGTTCTAGGCGCTTCCCGACGTGGATCTCCGATACACCGGCGCGCGCGCATGCGTGCCTCTCCGCGCTTGCCCGCTCCACCGCCGGCGGGGATTATCGGGGCGATGTCCCATTTGAAGGTTTTCACCGATCTCCAAACCACACCGGAGCTCCTTTCCTGGCTACGGGAGAGCATCTCGCCGCACGAACTTTTGCGTCCGGCTTCCCCGGGCGCTTCAGTGCTCGCGGATGTGCCGACCGATCCCCTGATGCAGGAGGCGGACATCGTGCTCGGCCAGCCCCGCACCGAGGCGGTCCTGACATCGACCCGGCTGAAATGGCTCCAGGTCAGCACCGCCGGATTCACGCGCTACGACACGCCGGACTTCCGGGCAGCGATGAAGGAGCGCGGCATCCCCGTCACCAATAGCTCCCGCGTTTATGACGACGCCTGCGCCGAGCACGTCTTCGCCTTCATGCTGGCCAACGCGCGTCAGCTCCCCTCCGCGCTGAAGACCCGCTGTGCCAACGGGACCGAAGAATGGAAAACCTTGCGCCGGAACAGCCGCCTGCTCCAAGGGCAGTCCTTGCTGATCGTCGGTTACGGGGCGATCGCGGAGCGGCTCGTGGAGTTGCTGCAGCCTTTCCGGATGGAGATCACCGCGATGCGGCGTAGCCCGCGCGGCGATGAAAAGGTCACCGTGATCACGCCGGACCACGTCGCGGAGGCGCTGGGCAAGGCGGATCACGTGATCAACATCCTCCCGGACAACGCCGGATCGGCGCGCTGGTTCGATGCGGTTCGCTTCGGGCAAATGAAGGCGGGGGCGATCTTCTACAACATCGGAAGGGGAAGCACCGTGGATCAGGAAGCACTGGCTGCAGCGCTGCAATCTGGTGATTTGGGCGCCGCATGGCTGGACGTCACCGAGCCGGAGCCCCTGCCCGACGACCATGTCCTGTGGACCTGCGGAAATTGCCACATCACCCCGCATACCGCCGGAGGGCAGGCCGGGGAAGCACGCGTGCTCATCCGGCACTTCATCGAGAACTTCGAACGGTTTCAGAAGGGCGAAGCGCTGGTGAACCGGGTGATGTGAGGGCAGAGCAAAGCCCGCTACAAGGCGACGTACTCGCTTTCGTGCAGCACGGCTTTCTTGCGCTTCCGCAGGAGCAGCCACCATTCGCGGGCGCAGCCGGCGACGATGGCGGACACCAGGACAAGAAAGAGCGCGGTGATGCCCACGTCCACCTTCGCGTTGGTGAGCGAGGTCTGCGCTTTCTCCAGCGCCTCCCCGCTTAGTCCGCCCGCGATCGCCGCTTCCAACCTCTGAATGGCGGGAATAAAGCCTGCCGCCTTCGGCGACCAAATCTTCATGATCCCGGCCGAAAAGGTGACCGCCGTCAGGAAAACCATCGGCACGAAAGTGCACCACGCATAGCGGGCTTTGCCCATCTTGATTAGCAATGTGGTGCCGAGGCAGAAGGCGATCACCGCCAGCAGTTGATTTGCGATGCCGAAGATCGGCCAGAGGCTTTTCGCGATGCCCTCCGGCTCGATCGCCCCTTGATAGAGAATATATCCCCAGGCCGCGACCAGCAGGCCGGTGGCCGTGACATTGGCGGTCCACGAGCCCGTGTTCCGCATCTTCGGCATCATTTGGCCCAGGAGATCCTGCAGGATGAACCGGCCCACCCGCGTCCCCGCATCCAGGGTCGTGAGAATGAAGAGCGCCTCGAACATGATCGCGAAGTGATACCAGAGCGAGAGCGCGGTGTTTCCGGGGATCACCTTTGAAAACATGTGTGCCATGCCGACCGCGAAAGTCGGCGCTCCGCCGATCTTCCCGATGATGTGGGGCTCGCCGAGATCGTGCGCCAGCTTCTCCATCTCCGGGACGGTGACGGCGTATTCCGGCCCGTAGGAATTGATCTTCGCGATCTGCGCCGCGACCGCGACGGAGTCATTCGGATTCACCGGCGAGTTGATCGCGAAATACTGACCGGGCTGCAGGGCACAGGCGGCGATGATCGCCATCAGCGCCACCAGCATCTCCACGATCATCGATCCATAGCCGACGAGGCGGATATCCCTTTCCCGGGCGAGCAGCTTCGGTGTGGTGCCGGATGAGATCAGCGCGTGGAAACCGCTCACCGCACCGCAGGCAATGGTGATGCAGACGAAGGGAAACACCGGGGCCGAGACCACGAAACCGCTGCCATCGATGAACGGGGTGATCGCGGGCATGCGGAGGGGCGGGGCCAGCACGACGATAAAGACGGCCAGGATCGCCACGGTGCCCAGCTTCATGAAGGTGCTCAGGTAATCGCGCGGGGCCAGCAGCAGCCAGACCGGCAGGACGCTGGCGGCGAAGCCATAGATCATGATCGCCCAAGCGAGCTCGGTTTTCTCCAGCGTGAGCATTTCCTTCATCCCTGCCGTGAGATATTGGCCGCCCGCCACCGCGACCAGAAGCCCGGCGACGCCGAATACCGACGCGGCGGTGACGCTCACCCGCCCGCTCTTGATGGCCAGGCCCATGATCATGGCCAGGGGGATCGTGGCAGCGATGGTGAATAGGCCCCAGGGGCTTTCCGCCAGGGCATTCACCACCACCAGCCCCAGCACCGCCAGGATGATGGTCATGATCGCCAGCAGGCTGATCATGGCGATCAAGCCGACCACGGGGTTGATTTCTTCCTTCAACATCTGGCCGAGCGATTTCCCCTCCCGCCGCATCGAGGCGAACAGCACCACCGCATCGTGGACTCCGCCGCCCAAGGTGGCCCCGATCAGGATCCACAAGGTCCCCGGAAGGTAGCCGAATTGCGCCGCCAGCACCGGCCCGACCAAGGGCCCGGGCCCCGCGATCGCCGCGAAATGGTGACCGAAGACCACCCATTTCGGCGTCGGCACGAAGTCCTTCCCGTCGCTGCACGTCACCGCGGCAGGTGCGCGACGGTCATCCACGGTGAGCACCTTCGCCACCAGCCAGGCCGAGTAAAAGCGGTAGGAAACGGCGAAAGTACAGACCCCGGCCACCACCAGCCACAGGGCGTTCACCGGCTCCGCCCGCTGGAAGGCGGCCACGCCGACGGCAAAGGCTCCCAGCAAGGAGATGGCGATCCAAAGCAAGATGCGAAGCAAGGGTTTCATGGCGGGCAGGCCTCCCGGCGCGTTCGGGTTTTGAAACGCTTGCTGCCGGGAAGCGGCCCGTATTTTTCGCAATCTGTACTGGATGCAAATGCGAAACCGCGCGGTACAGCTTCCTCTTTCGAGTGACCGGGGCAGAGAGACGCGCCTATTTCACCGGATTTTCACCTTCACTTGGCGATATCCTCACGCGCGACGTCTCTCCTGCACGCCTTGGGAAACCGGTCCGGCGGGTACGTGAAACGCTCTCCTTTCTTTCGGAAGGAGTTGCCATGACAAGCTCGCGCTTCGCCAGCCCGCCGGCCGCTTTCCTACTGCCCGGGCGGATCAGGGTAGCCGCGAGGCCCTCCGTTCCAAGGCCGTGAAGACCGGAACCGGAACGTAACGCCGCACCTGGTCCTCCCACCCGGTCGGGCCGACGAGCCCCATGACCATGCTGGAGGAGACCTCGGCGATATCGCGCGGAGGCATCAGGAAGGTGGTGGTGATGTTCGGAGCCAGATCGGCATTGATGTGCCGCATCACCCGCTCGTACTCGTAGTCGTTCGGGCCCCGGATGCCGCGAAGGATGAAGCGGGCGTCCTGCTCCCGCGCGTAATGGACCAGATAGCGATTGTCGAAGTGGGCGATGGTAAGGCGCTCCGCGGAAGGGATGGAGGCGCGGAGCAGCTCCAGCCTCTCGTCCACGGTGAAGGTGTAGCTCTTGGCGGGATTGCTGCCGATCGCGACGATCAGGCGGTCGAATAACTCGAGCCCCCGCTGGATCATCCATAGGTGACCGTTCGTGGGGGGATCGAAGGAGCCGGCGTAAACCGCGGTGCGCATGGGCGGAGCGTGAAATCGGCCGGTGAAAGTTCCAAGTTCAAAGGAGCGGACGCAGCGGATGGCGGTGGTGCGGGATTCCCTCCCCCGGAGAGCCGTGCGGAGGTCGCAAAAAACAATCGCCATCGGGCGCGCGGTGATTCGTGATTCCGCCCGTGATCCATCCCACGGCGATCATTTCCCCGGAAGCGAAAATCGGCGCGAACGTCCGCGTCGGGCCTTATTGCATTGTCGAAGCCGGAGTCGAGCTGGGCGAGGGCTGCGTGCTCCACTCCCACGTGATCCTCGGCGGCCCCTGCCGGATCGGGAAAGACAACGAGTTCTTCCCCTTCGCGGCCGTCGGCGGCAAGACGCAGGATCTGAAGTACATCGGGGAACCGACCTATTTGGAGATCGGCGACCGCAATGTCTTCCGCGAGAACTGCACGATCCACCGCGGCACCCGGGAGGACATCCCCACCCGCATCGGATCCGACAATCTTTTCCTCTGCTATTCCCACGTGGCCCATGATTGCCAGCTCGGGAACCACATCATCCTTTCCAACAACGGCACCCTCGGCGGACACGTGGAGGTGGGGGATCACGCGATCGTCTCCGGCCTGGCGGCGATCCACCAGTTCTGCCGGATCGGCTGCCACTCGATCATCGGCGGCTGCGCGAAGATCGTCCAGGATGTACCGCCCTACATGATCGTGGACGGCAATCCGGGTGCCACGCGCGGGCTCAATCTCGTGGGACTCCAGCGCCGGGGATTCGACGAGGGCGACATCAAGGCGCTGAAGACGGCCTACAAGAAACTTTTCCTGAAGAAGGACGCGAATCTGGCCACCCAGCTCAGCTCGCTGAAAGCGGACAAGGCCGCGAACTCGGAGCAGGTGAAGCACCTGATCGGATTCATCGAGGGGTCGCAGCGGGGGGTGTCCCGGTAGAAGCGCCGGCGGATCGGCATGATCGAAATCCTGCGGAGGGGACGCGGGGGTTGCCGTTGCGGCGGCCCTTGCTAAGGTCCGCGCCTCTTTCCTGAATTCCATGCTGATCACCCGTATCCTCACCCACCCCGGCGGCGCGCATAAGGACGAATTCCTGGCCTGCAGCCTCCTGGTCGCCGTTCATGGCATCGAGGTCGTGCGGCGCGAGCCCACGCCGGAGGACCTCGCGGATCCCGCCACCGCCGTCGTGGACGTTGGTGGCGAGCACGACCCTGCGAAGAATAATTTCGATCACCACCAGTTCCCCGCGGACCATCCCCCGGCTTGCTCCCTGAGCCTGGTGCTCCAGCACCTCGGCCTCTACGAAGATGCCCGCAGGTTCTGCGACTGGCTGGAGCCCGCCGAATGGTTCGACACCCGCGGACCGGTGACCACCGCGCAGTGGCTGGGGGTGGATCGGGATACCTTGTCGAAGCTCAACTCCCCCGTGGACGTGACGCTGCTGCGCCGCTTCGCGAAGGCTTCCCGGCTGGGCCCGGGCGATCCGGTGTGGGAGGTGATGCGCTATATCGGCGAAGACCTGCTGGAATATCTCCGCTCCCTCCGCGAGCGGCTCGATTTCATTGCGGCGCACGCCGAACTCTGGAGCGTGGGGAATGAAGAGGTTCTCTTCCTGCCCCGGACCGAGCCTCTGCCGGACGAGCCCTCCTCCGGAATCGGGCGCTACCTCGACTCCATCGGCAAAGGCGCGGAGGTCGCGGCGCTCGTTTATCCGGACCGCCGGGGTAGCGGCTACGGGCTCTCCCGTCACAACGACGACCCGAGGTTCGACTTCACCCGGATCGAGGCGGAGCCGGATGTGCATTTCGCCCACGCGCGCGGATTTGTGGCGAAAACGTCAGCCGCAGCGCCGGAAAGACTGCGCGAACTCCTTCGCTTGGCACGTGTGGAGTGATGCGGATGGGGTAAATCCCGACCGTCCGTGACGGAAGCGTCACCGGGCACCGCTTCGTCCGGTTAGAACGGCCCGGTATCGACTCGCAGCCCTCCGGCTGCGATGCCTCCCTTTTCCGATTCCCCGTCTCCTCCTCCATTCCGTACCCGGGAGTGGTTCCGCGTGGCCGTAGCTTGTGCCACGAATTTCGCCATTGTCACCTCCCCCTGCCACGGCTTTGCGGACGACACGCTGCCCTCCATGCCGGCAGGCGATGCCCTGCTGCTCGCCGCCCTGCTGCCCGAGAAAGAGGAGGAAATAGCGGATATGGGCGGGACCGCCCGGGTAGCCGTAGTGTCCCCGTTTTCCTGGACCGCCTCGTCGAGCGGGGGCTACTGGCGTTCGCCGGAGATTCCTCCCGCCCCAGCCGCCGGCCTGGAACAAGCGTGGTCTTTTTCCGCGCCCGTGGAACAGCCGCTTCCGGCGGAAACCGATCCCCTGCCTCCCTGGCAGCCCGCCCCGCTTCCCGCGGGAACCGATCCCGCGCCGCCTGCAGGTGTCTTCGGGGTGCTCCCGATCGAGCAGCAAGCGGGGACCGCCGTAATACTCGGCGAAGTGTCGGACGCGACGACGCTCGATCCAATCCCCGGGGCGATCGTGGATGTCATCGGTACCGGCCGCACCGTGGAGACGGACGGGCAAGGGAAATTCCGGATCGACGGCCTGCCCGCGGGAGATTTCACCGCGGAAGCATCGGCCCTCAACTACTCTCCCGAAGTCCTGGGTGTCAGCCCGAACCCCTCCGGCCCGGTACAACTGCGTTTCAGCCTGCGTCAGAAGCCTGCGGAAAGCGGAAGCGAGGAATACGTCCTGGAGGAGGAAAGCATCGTCGGGGAATATCAGGAGAGCCGCGGAGGAGATCTCTTCATCGATCTCCAGGCAGGACCGAACATCACCGCCGGGATCAGCAAGGAGGAGTTCACCAAGACCGGCGTGAGCGATGCGGGCGATGCCGTCTCGAAAATTTCCGGTGCCAACATCGTCGGCGGCAAATACGCGGTGGTCCGCGGGCTGGGAGACCGCTACTCGAATACCTTGGTCAATGGCGCCTTGATCTCCTCCGCCGATCCCTCGAAGAAGGCGATCCAGCTCGATCTCTTTCCGAGCGACCTGCTCCAGAGCGTCGCGATCAACAAAACCTTCACGCCCGACCTTCCGGCGGAGTTCGCGGGCGGCACCGTGCTGATCGAAACGCTCCGGTTTCCGGAGGAACGGATCATTGAATTCGAATACGGCACTTCGTGGAACTCCGAGCTCGATGGCCAGAACATGCGGACGGTTCCCGGCCGGGACCTGGATTTCTGGGGCACCGCCAGCGACGGCCTGCCCCCTGCCGCCGGCTCCACCGAGAAAGGGCTCCCGGTCGGACATTCCGGCAGCCGTCCACCCTCCAGCGCCACACAGCGCGAGGCAGCGGCCAAAGCTGCTGCGGCCTGGGCCAAGGTCCACTCCTCGGCAGGCATGCGCTCCGGAACGCGCGATGTCCGCCCCGGCGAAAGCCTGGACCTTACCATCGGCGACACCTTCAAGCCGATCGGCGACCTCGAGATCGGCGCTGTCTTCGCCTTCACGCATTCGAAGGAGGACTCGGTCCGAGACAACGTGCAGATCGGCCGGAACTTGAACCCCGGCCTCGATCTGAAGCCGGGGACTGCGGACGACTATTTCAACCGCACCCAAACCGAGGACCGCTATACCAGCTCCGTGAAATGGGGGGGCCTCGGGTCCCTGGGCTTCAAGCTGGGAGAGAAACACAAGGTGGGACTCACCTGGTTCCGCAATCACAGCGCCGAAGACCAGGTGACGATCGGTGACAATCAAACGGATCTCTCCGATGACATCCCGGAATATCTTCCGGCAGAAAGGAACCCCTGGGGAGCCGGAGCCTACACGACCTATGGCTTTGAAAACATCGTGCCTCTCCAACGCGACCTGGAGGTGTTCCAACTCGACGGGAGCCATCAGATCGGGGAAGAACACCGGGGGCCGAGGATCGACTGGATGATCTCCAGCAGCGATGCCCTGGAAGACCGCCCGCACAGCCGGACCCTCTACTACTCGCAGCTCGACTTCACCGATCCTCGCATCCAGTCGGAGCAGGGAGACATTTACAACCCGGGATTGGGAAGAACGGAAACGTTCGCGGATGTCCACGCGTCGGGCACGCCCTCCCTTCAAAGCTTCCGCGAAAGCCTGAGCACGCAGGAAGAGTCCGACAACGAGCGGATCGATCTCACCCTTCCCGCTTATCACCGGGACGACAGTCACTTCCTCGAATTCAAGCTCGGCGCGAACCGCTTCGATCGCTCGCGCGAGGTCCGGGGCCGGCTCTTCATCTACCAGATCGGCGGCGGCTTGAACGAGTGGCTGCTCGGGAACGGCGGCCAGAACGGCGTGGACTACCTTGATGGCTTCGACTCCGTGAGAAGCCCCGGCGGAGACCCGAAATTCGGCGGCTGGTCCGGCACGAACGCGGCCACCCGGGGCGACGATCTCATTCTCTCCGAAGCCACGAAAATCGGCCGCACGGTGCGCAACGTGGACGCGGGTTCGGAGGTGATCTCGACTTATCTCATGGGGACCTTCAATCACGGTCCCTGGACGATCGTCGGAGGTGCGCGCGCGGAGAAAGAGAGCCGCTCCTATCAGGTCCTTCCCGGGCTGAACTCCCCGGCATTCGCCAATGATGCCCCGGTCGAGCAGGAGGAAGACTCGCTGCTCCCGGGCGTGACGCTGACGCGGGACTTTGGCCGCGAAAACCAGTTCACGACCTCCCTCGCATGGTCCCGTACCATCGCGCGGCCGACCTTCTACGAGTTCGCACCGGTGATCACGGAAGACCAATCCACGGGCGATGTGATCGAGGGCAATCCGGATCTGAAGGACACCTTCATCAGCAACTTCGACCTGCGTGTGGAGTGGAATCCGGAGCCGGGCGCGGCCATGGCCGTGGGGCTCTTCCACAAGTCGATGACCGATCCCATCGCCCAGGCTTACAACCTCAACAAAAAGACTTGGGTCAACGGTGATCAGGGGACGCTCCAAGGGATCGAACTCGAGGTGCGGAAGCGGTTCCTGGAGCACTGGAACATCACCTCGAACTTCACCCTGATCGATTCGCTCCTCGAGTATCAACAGCAGGTCGGCACTTCCGGGATCCAGACGATCACCACCACCTACGAGGGTCAGCCGGATCACATTTTCAATTTCATCTTCGGCTACGACCACCAGCCCACGGGCTGGTCGGCGAACCTGATCTACAACTACACGGGGTCCTATCTCACGGGCGTCCCCTTGACCGACACCACGCCGGCCATCCGCAGGGATGCCTACCACTCGCTGGATCTGGTCCTGATGAAACGCTTCGACCTCCGCGAGTGTGTCGGAACCGTCAAACTAAAACTCGGGAACCTCCTCGACGGGACCGATACGGAAAGGGTCGAGGATTCGGAACTTATCTACCGGTCATACAAGCCGGGCCGATCGGCAAGCCTCTCCTTCGAAGTCGAATTCTGAACGACCACCGACCATCCCATGAAACTGACCCACTACCTCCGCTACCTTCCCCTCGTAGCAATCCCCACCGTGGTGACCGCGGCCGACATCAACGTGACGGCAGACATCACCGCCAACACCACCTGGACCGCCGACAACACTTACATCATCAGCAAGTCCGTCTTCGTGAAGAACGGCGCGACGCTCACCATCGAGCCCGGCACGCTGATCCTCGGAGCCAATGCCGCCGGCCAGGATGCGATCCTCGACACCGCCGACGACACCTACGGGTCGCTGGTCGTCGCTCGTGGAGCAAAGCTGATGGCCGAGGGCACCGCTGAACGCCCCATCGTCTTCACCGCGAAGGAAGAACGTGACGGTCTGGATGACGACGGCGAAACCTTCCCCGATCCCGCACAGGGCGACGGCGCCTTCTGGGGCGGCATCATCCTGCTCGGCGACGCGCCGATCAACTTCTACGTCGGCGGCACCAACGCCAACGAGAACAGCATCGAAGGATTCCCCGGCGGCAGCAGCGCCGACATCCTCTACGGCGGCACCGACGCCGCCGACAACTCCGGCGTCCTGAAATACGTGTCCATCCGTTTCGGCGGCTACGTTTACACCTCCGGCAAGGAGATCAACGGCCTGACCCTCGGCGGCGTCGGAAGCGGCACCACCATCGAGAACGTCGAGGTCGTCTCCAACACCGATGACGGCGTGGAAATCTTCGGCGGCACGGTCAACACCAAGCGCATCGCCGTGGCCTTCTGCCAGGACGACAGCTTCGACCTCGACGAAGGCCACAGCGGCCACCACCAGTTCTGGTTCGCCCTGCAGAACGCCGACCCGGCGTTCGGCGACCGCGGCGGGGAGTGGGACGGCGGCAACGGCAACACCACGGCCGGCACCCCCCACACCACGGCCAAGATCTTCAACGCCACCTTCATCGGCAACAGCGCCACGGCGGCAGCGAGCACCAACGCCGCCTTCTACCTCGACGATTACTTCTCGGGGCAGCTCCACAACTCGGTGATCCACCAGTTCAGCGGCAATGCCATCGACAAGGCGGCCGACGGCGTCGGCGACGGCGTCACCACGGCCGCTCCCTCCGTGTTCTCCAATAACACCTGGGGCAGCTTCGGCGGCACCGCCGGCTTGCTGGCCACGCTCAATGCCGCGGGCTCCCCCACCGGCACCGGCAACTCCGCCATCGGAACCGATCCCCTGCTCGGAAGCATCGGCCGCACTCCTAATGGGGGCCTCGATCCACGTCCGCAGGCAGGCAGCCCGGCCCTTACCGCCAATGGCGCGACGCTGAGCACCTTCCCCGCGGGAGCCCCGGCCGGTTTCTTCGAGTCCACCAACTACCGCGGTGCCTTCGGCAGCGGCTCGGCAAACTGGCTGCGCGGCTGGTCCTACCTGGACAAGAAGGGCTACCTCGGCGAAGTCCTCGTCACCGCCGACATCACGACCAATACCACCTGGACCGCCGACAAGACCTACGTCCTGAACAAGTCCATCTTCGTGAAGAACGGAGCCACGCTCACCATCGAGCCCGGCACCCGTATCCTCGGAGCCAACGCCGCCGGCCAGGACGCGATCCTCGACACGGCCGACGACACCTACGGATCCCTGGTGATCGCACGGGGTGCCAAGCTGATGGCGGAAGGAACCGCGGAGAACCCGATCGTCTTCACCGCTTACGAAGAAGTCCACGGCATCGACGGCAATCCCATGGCACTTCTCGACCCCGCACAGGGCGACGGCGCCTTCTGGGGCGGCATCATCCTGCTCGGCGACGCGCCGATCAACTTCTACGTCGGCGGCACCAACGCCAACGAGAACAGCATCGAAGGATTCCCCGGCGGCAGCAGCGCCGACATCCTCTACGGCGGCACCGACGCCGCCGACAACTCCGGCGTCCTGAAATACGTGTCCATCCGTTTCGGCGGCTACGTTTACACCTCCGGCAAGGAGATCAACGGCCTGACCCTCGGCGGCGTCGGAAGCGGCACCACCATCGAGAACGTCGAGGTCGTCTCCAACACCGATGACGGCGTGGAAATCTTCGGCGGCACGGTCAACACCAAGCGCATCGCCGTGGCCTTCTGCCAGGACGACAGCTTCGACCTCGACGAAGGCCACAGCGGCCACCACCAGTTCTGGTTCGCCCTGCAGAACGCCGACCCGGCGTTCGGCGACCGCGGCGGGGAGTGGGACGGCGGCAACGGCAACACCACGGCCGGCACCCCCCACACCACGGCCAAGATCTTCAACGCCACCTTCATCGGCAACAGCGCCACGGCGGCAGCGAGCACCAACGCCGCCTTCTACCTCGACGATTACTTCTCGGGGCAGCTCCACAACTCGGTGATCCACCAGTTCAGCGGCAATGCCATCGACAAGGCGGCCGACGGCGTCGGCGACGGCGTCACCACGGCCGCTCCCTCCGTGTTCTCCAATAACACCTGGGGCAGCTTCGGCGGCACCGCCGGCTTGCTGGCCACGCTCAATGCCGCGGGCTCCCCCACCGGCACCGGCAACTCCGCCATCGGCGCGATCCCGAACCTCGGCGGTATCAGCCGGGTCCCGAACCAGGGGCTCGATCCTCGCCCGAATACCGCAAGCCCGCTCTTCACCGCCAATGGCGCGACGCTGAGCACCTTCCCCGCGGGAGCCCCGGCCGGCTTCTTTGAAACCACCAGCTACCGCGGAGCCTTCGGCAGCTCGAGCTGGCTCGACGGCTGGTCCTACTTGTCCCAATTCGGCTACCTCGGCGATCTTTCCGACGTGGTGGAGGATGTGGATACCGATGGAGACGGCCTGACGGATTCCGAGGAGGGCACGCACGGCACCAACCCGGCTCTCGCCGATACCGATGGCGACGGCCTTAGCGACGGGCTCGAAGTGACCAAGTTCGCCCTCGGCTTCAATCCCTTGGTCGCGGATGCCGCGCTGCTGGACAACCTCTACACCGAAGACGCGATCCAGGATCTCGTCACCGGCAATCAGGTGATGGTCCAGCGCGACGGCACCAACGTCACGCTCAGCATCCCGGTCTTCCGTTCCTCGGACCTGACTGTTCCCTTTGCTCCTGCTCCGGCCCTGGAAGCGACCTTCGAGGCGCTTCCGGAGAAGGAGTTCTACCGGATTGAAGTTCCTTCCGCCGAATAAGCATCCTGTCTGACGAAACCGTCACATCGGGGCCATCGGCAAACGCCGGTGGCCCCCTTTTCTTTCCTTCGTTTCCCGCCATGCGCATTTCCCGCCTGATCCCCGGTGTCGTTTTCGCCACCTTACCCCTGATGGCGCAGGAGCCTTCCGCCCCTGCCGCCGGTCCCGATGAACTACGCAAGTCCGTCCGCGAATGGATTGAAACCATGCGCGAGATCCAGAAGGAGGAAGACTCCTGGGAAAAGGACCAGGAGGTCCTGAAAGGTTACAAGGAAGGCCTCGAAAAGGAGATCGAGGACCTGAAGGAGCAGATCGAGCGCGCCAAGACCGAGCGCGGCGGCGCGGAGAAGGAAGATCTGGAGAAGATCGCCAAGCGCGAAGCCTACGCGAAGTCCAAGGAAGCTCTCGCCACCGGCGTTCGTGAGATCGAGGCGGGCCTGCTCGAGCGCTTCCCCTTGCTACCGCCTCCGCTAACGGCCGAGCCGAAGACCGCACAGATGGTGGAGGAACTGCGGAAGGATGCCGCTCTCACCGGAGACGGTGCGAAAGAGGGACTCGCGAGGCGCCTGAACAACGTGCTCAACCTGCTTTCCGAGGTGGAGAAATTCCAACAAACGATCCACCTCCGGGAGGAGCTTCATAGGGCACCGGACGGCCGGGAATACAACATGAAGGTGATCTATTTCGGCATGGCCGCGGCCTACGCGGTAAACGAAACCGGCGACTTTGCCCTCGTCGGAATGCCCTCGGAGAAGAACGGCTGGATTTTCACCGAGAAAAGCGACCTCGCGCCGGGCATCAAGGAACTGGTCGGGGTGACCACAGGGGACATCGACGCTAAATTCGTGAACCTTCCCATCGACCTTCCATGAAACGACTCACCCCGCTTGCCGCGCTCATGCTCGGCATCGCCTCTCTTTCCGCCCAGACCTCCGCGGAAAAGGCGCAATCCGATATCCGTACCGCCCGGAAGGAACTGGATGGCACGCACAAGGAATACACGGCGATGCGATCCGCCCTCTACCGGGAGATCAACCGCCTGGACGACGAGGCGCTCGCCCTCTCCAAGGAGCTGCGGGCCTTGGAGAAGGACAAGGAACTGCGGGAGACCCGGCAGCGAACCCTCGAGCGCAACCTCGAAATCTCGAAGACCGAATTCGATTACTCCTCCGGCATTCTCAACCAGTATGGCAAAGCCTTGGTCGCACGCCTGCATCCGGCCGAGAACCAGCGCTATCTGCCCGATATCGAGGTAGCCGAACAGAAAGCCGCTTCCGCCGGCAACGACCATGTCTTGGAGCTAACCGAACGGCTGAAGATCCCCAAGCTGGCCTTGTCCCGTTTTTCGGACGTCTCCGCCGGCTCGCGTTTCGAGGGCAAGGCGCTGCGGAACGGCAGCGAGGCGCTCGAAGGCTCCTTTCTCGCGATGGGCCCGGCCGTCTTCTTCAAATCAAAGGACGGGGACTTTGAAGGTGTCGCCTCTTTTACCGCCACGGGCACCGGCCTGCCGACGGTGGTGGGCCTCGAAGGGGTGGAGAAAGGACTGATCGCCACCACGGTCGCGAGCGGGCATGGCTCGATCCCGCTCGATGGTTCGATGGGCAAAGCACTGGAGGTTCAGGCCGCGCAGGAATCTCTCGGCGAAACCATCGAGAAGGGCGGCATCGTCGGCCACTGCATCCTCGGCTTGGGAGCCATCGCACTGGTGCTCACCATTTTCAAGGCGGTGGAGGTCACCCGCTTCCCCGTTCCCACCCGCCAGCAAATCAATGGAATCCTGGACGACCTGCTGGTGGAAAACCGGCACGCGGCGGAAGAAAAGGCGGCGAAGTTGCCCGGCATGGCCGGCGGTCTGGTGCGCACGGGCGTGAGCCGCTTCCACGAGAAGCGCCGCGTGCTCGAAGAGGCGCTTTTCGAAAAGCTGGTGACCATCAAGCCGCGGCTCGACCGCTTCCTTCCCTTCCTGGGATTGACGGCGGCGGCAGCTCCTTTGATGGGCCTTCTCGGCACCGTGCTCGGCATCATCAAGACCTTCCAGGCGATGGCAATCTACGGCACCGGCAACGCGAAGAATTTCTCCGCGGGCATTTCCGAGGCGCTCATCACCACCGCCGAGGGCCTGGTGGTCGCCATCCCCGTGCTGGTCCTCCACGGGATCATGAAGAGCCTTGCCAAGGGCAAGTTCAACGAGGTGGAAGGCATCGCCATCGCGCTGATGAATGGCACCACGGAACTGGAACGCCGCCAGGAGCTTCCCGAGGCCGAAGGTGACGACGTGGAGCTTTCCCCTCTTCCTGCCTGACCCGCCCATGCAGTCCATGTTCCGCGACGCTCTCGAAATGTTCCTCGCAGGCGGGGGCATCATGTACATGCTCGGAGGAGTCGCGTTCATTCTCTATGCCACCGCCTTCGCCGCGCTCGCTTACGTGAACCGGGGGAACCTGAACGAGAAGGACGCGGACCTATGGACCGACTGGATCTCGGATCCCGGGAAAGCGGAGGGGCGCATGGGCGAGGCTCTGCGCTATGCCCTCCACGGTCCGCGCCTCACGATCAAGACGGTTCAGCGCCGCTTCGCAGAGATCCGGCTGAACGTGCTGGCCGCGATCGACCGGCGCTTGTTCGTGGTGAACACGCTGGTTGCAGCGGCACCGCTGGCGGGATTGCTGGGGACCGTGATGGGCATGCTCGCCATGTTTGCGGGATTGTCACAGGGGAAGGGCGCCTCGGGGATGCAGAAGGTGGCCGCCGGCATGCAGGAGGCCCTTATCACCACCCAGACGGGCCTCACCATCGCGCTGCCCGGCCTCTTCATCGCCCTGATCGTGAAGAACAAGCGGAACGGCATCTCCGCAGCCCTCACCCGCGTCGAAAGCCTGATCCTGACCACCCGCTTCCACCGCGAACCCCACTCCTGACATGTTCGGACGCAGCCTTTCAGATGACGGCGACGAGGAGGTCCACATCGACCTTTCCTCGATGATCGATTGTATCTTCATCCTCCTGATCTTCTTCATCGTTTCCACCGTCTTCGTCGAAGAGACGGGCGTGGCCGTGAACAAGCCGGACGTCGGTGGCGCGAGCAGCCTGGAGAGCAATAGCATCCTCCTGGCGGTGACGGCGGAGGACAAGGTTTACTACGGCGGCGAGAGCGTCGGCATCCAGGGGGTGATCGGTAAAATCAAACCGCTGCTGACGGAGAACCCCGAGATGCCGGTCATCATCCAGGGGGACAAGGAATCTTCTCACGGGATCGTCCAGCAAGTCCACGGCCAAGCCATCCTGGCCGGCGCGGCGAAGGAAAAGATCTCGGTCTCCACGAAGTAGCATGAGCTTGCAGCGTCACGTGTACCGGCCTCCCCGGGGGCGCATGTCCGGGATCTTCGCGATTCTCGGCGGCATCATCGCGACGGTGATCGTGTTCGTCGCCATTCCCCTCTCCCAGAAGCTGAACGAGCAGTTTTCCGATCCCGTCGCCCCGCCGCCGGAAGTCACCGTGGCTCCGCCCGAGGACGAAGCTCTCGCGATGGACGAGCCGCCTCCGGAGCAGGACGAAGAGCCTCCGCCCGAAGAACCCGTGGATGAACCGGCGGATCTGGATATGGACATGGCGCTCGCCGACCTGCCCCTCGGCACCGGTGGGGGTTTCGTGATGAACGTGCCCTCCTTCGGGATGAAACAGGGAGATGACATGATGGGCGACGACCTTGACTCGGCACCCCTTCCCACTTCGAAATTTCCTCCCAACTATCCGAGTTCCCTCCTTTCGAAAGGCATAGGCGGCAAGGTGCTGGTCGCGTGCGTGATCGATGCCGACGGACGAATCTCCTCGACCAAGATCCGCCAGAGTTCCGGCCACCCGGAGCTGGACAAAGCGGCGATGGCCGCCGTGGCCAGATGGAAATTCAAGCCCGGCAGCAAGGCCGGGCGAAAGGTGCGGGCCAGTTGCGTGGTGCCCTTTAACTTTGAAGTGAAGAAAAACTAGCCCCTCTCCCTGCATGGTCTCTCCGAGCAAATTTCCCCTCCTGCGGTGCACCGCGTGCCTCATCTTCCTCGCCTCGTTGGTTCCGGCCGGCGCGGAGCGCATCAGCGTGCCGCCCAGCCTCTTCCGCGACCCGAAGTTCGTGAAGGACTTCGTGGGCAGCTACGGCTTTCTTTCCGACGTCGAGCCCAAGGTCTCCACCGAAGAACAGGCGCTGCTGGCAAAAGTGCGGGACCTTTTCGAGAAAAACCAATTCACCGCCGCCGAACAGGAGATCGTTCGCTTCATCAAGGAGACCGAGGCACCCACCGACCCTGAGAAACAGCCGGGTGAAATCAGCGCGGCGATGGTGTTCGTGCTCGGGAACTTGTATTTCTCCGCCGACCGGCCGGAGGAGGCCCGCCGCGCGTTCCTGGAAGCGATCCGGCGCTTCCCGCGCTTCCGCCGGGCGCACACCAATCTCGGCTATCTCTACATCTCGAAGAGCCAGCTCGAGGAAGCCGTTCCGGTGCTCCAGAAAGCCATCGAATTGGGAGAGACGAACCCTCGCGTTTACGGCCTGCTGGCTTACTGCTACCTCCAGCAGAAGAACGCGCTCGCGGCGGAGAATGCCTATCGCCAGGCCTATCTCCTCGACCCCGCCAGCCGCGATTGGAAGCTCGGGCTCGCCCAGTCCCTGATGCTCCAGGAGAAGCTTCCGGAGGCCATCAGCCTGCTAGATACGCTGATCGCGGAGAACCCGGACGATCGCCAGCTTTGGCTCCAACAGGCGAACGCCCTCATCGGCCTGGACAAGAAGATCGACGCCGCGGTGAACCTGGAGGTGCTTCGCTTGAAAGGCCAGGCGACCGAGAGCGAGCTGAACCTGCTGGGCAATCTCTACATGGAGCAGGGCGAGGCGCAGCTCGCCCTCTTCGCCTACCTCGATGCGATTGACAAGGCGCCGAAGCTGGATGTCCCCCGCGCGCTGAAGTCCGCACGCATCCTCAACGACTACGGTTATCCGGAAAAGGCCGCGGCTTTCGTGGATAAGATCGCAAAGACCGCCACGCTGAGCGGGCGCGATCTTATGGAACTGGATCTGGTGCGGGTCAAAGTCGCCCAAACTTCGGGCAATACCGAGGAAACCGGCACTTTGCTCCGCGATCTTTTCACCCGCGATCCCGGCAATGCCGAGGTCCTGCTGGAACTCGCCCGTCACTACGACTCGCTCGCCAAAAACGAAACCGAGGAAGCCCCGCGGACCGAGCATCTCGGCGAGGCGAAGGTCCATTTCAAGCTCGCGCTCGAAAAGGAGGCGGTCACCTACCAGGCGAATCTCGGCATGGGCCAGCTCCTCGTGCGCGAGAAGCAATACGCGGAAGGACTTCCCTATATCGAGCGGGCGCTCGCGCTGAAGACCGGCCACAAAGCCAGCTTGGAACAATATCTGAGCCGCGTGCGCCGGGCCGCCGACCGCGAGACCCAGCGCAAGGAGCGCGAAGCCGCCGAGCGCGCCGAGGCGGAAGCCGCGGACAAGAAAGCCTCTTCCAAATGATTCCCATGAGATCCTCCCTTCCCGCTTCCCTCGCCAGCCGCATCTGCCGCGCCGGCTGTGTGGTCGCCCTGCTTTCCCCGCTCCACGGCAACGAGGCGCTCGATGTTCTCGAGGGCAAGAAAGATGCTGCCGATGTCCCGCTCCCACCCGCCACCGCGGAGGAAGGAGCCGTGGAAGGCGAGGAAGTCATCGCACCGATCTCCGACGTCTGGGCTCCCAGCCCGGCCGATCCGGTGTGGTCGAAAGCGGTGCTCTTCGAGGACCCCGCCAATCCGTGGCTCCAGCAGATCGCCGTCACCGGGCTCTTCCACTGGAGCGGTGCCTGGGGCCAGGCGACTCCGGAAGGCGGCCGCGAGGTGGATCTGGACGGTACCCGCACCCGTCGCGCCCGCCTCGGTGCCCGTCTGCGTGCCTTCCGCAACACAGAAATCGAAGCCGTCGCGGAGTTCGCGGGCGACGCCAATTACAACGGCATCGAGCGCCTGAAGGGCCGCACCTCCTTCTTGGAAAACGCCTACGTCAGCTATGGCAAAATGCGGCCGTCCTTCACCACGGAGTACACCACCGAGCCGCAACACCTCCTGGTGCCGGAGAGATCCTTCCTGGTGAACATGGTCGCCCCGGCATCCACCCTCGGCATCATGGTCGGCCAGGACACCAGCCGGTGGGATTGGGGCCTCGGCCTCTTTTCCTCCGACAACGATTCCAACCTCCCCGGCGTCGAAGGCGACGGCTTCCTGGTGGCGAACCTGGCCTACGAAGACCTCAGCAAGACGGAAAGCGGCTCGACCCTGCGCACCCGCTGGCACGCCGATTATATCTATAACTTCGACGACCAGAACAACCCAGCCATCCCCCGCTACAATGTGGCGGGCCGCCGCTCCGCGAACGGCAACCAGCTCATCGCCCGCAACCCGGCTTTCCGCCACCTCTTCTCGACCGGCGTGCAGCTGCAGCAGGACCGCTTCGCTTTCGACGGCGAATTCATCCTGGTGAACGGCGAGACGAACGCCTGGGGCCTTTCGCTCACTCCGAGCTACTGGCTCCTTCCCGGCACCTTGCAACTCGTGGGCCGCTACCACTATGCCGATACGGATGATGCCCGCGGGCTCGTCGGCGGCATGGGCGTGGGTTCCGATCCGTACTTCGATGCCACTCCCGTTTTCGCAGGCGATGAATACCACTCCTTCTACCTCGGCACGAATCTCCACCTCTACCGCGACGACTTGATCCTGATGAACGGCGTGGAGCACGTGCTCTTGAAGGATGAGGCCGGAGCCGGCTTCGATACGGATGCCTGGATCTGGCACTCCGGCGCGCGTCTTTCATTCTAACAAGCACCTTTCCGTGAAGATCATCCTCGCCCTCCTCCTCGCCTCCCTCGCCCCGGTGTGTGCTTTCGACCATGCCTCGTTCGGAAATAGCCTCAACGGCTGGCAGCGGGACGGCTCCGCCCGCTATTCGCTCGATGGCGCGCGCTACCGTACCCAGAAGCCTGTCGAAGCTACCGACGCGGAGGGCAACACCACCGTGAGAGTCACCGTCATTCATCTTCCCAATTCCGGGGCGGAGGTCCCCTTCGATGTCGCGGTCACCTTCGGCCCGGACGGCAGCGCGCAGGCCCTCCGCATCAGCGGAAGCCCCCGGGGGCAAAAGGTGGACACGGGTGCGATCTTCCGCCCAGCCGCCCCCGAGGCCGCCGCCCCGGCTGCCGGGTCCCCGGCCTCTGCCGCGGTACCCTTTCACCCGGCGGCCGAGATGAAGAAGATGCTCTTCGACTCGTTCGAGCCGCAGGTGACCCGCGCCGCGGAAGCGAAGGATACCCGCAAGCGCGATCTCCTGGCCCGGATCGCCGGACCGGAGCCGATCGATCCGGTCGCCCTGGGTGCCGGGCTCCGCTACAATCTGGACCTGATCCTCCGCGGCCCGGTAGCGGCGCCGAAGTAAGCGGCAATTGCCCGCCCGCGAATCGCTGCTAGGCTCTCCCTCATGGTGAAAGTCCTCATTCTCCCCGGTAGCGCCCGCCGCGACTCCCTCAACAAAAAGCTGGCTGCCGTGGCCGCGAAATTCGTGCAGGAAGCGGGCGCGGAAGCCGATCTGGTCGATCCCGGCGATTTCCGCCTGCCGCTCTTCGATCAGGACCTGGAGGACGCCGAAGGGATGCCCGCCCCCGCCAAGGCCCTGAAGGAGAAATTCCTCGCCAGCGACGCCATTCTCTTCGTTTCGCCGGAATACAATTCCTCGGTCACCCCGCTGCTGAAAAACATCATCGACTGGGTGAGCCGCACCGAGACGGACGACGAGCCTTCGCTGGCCGCCTATCGGGGAAAGGTCGCCGGACTGCTTTCCGCCTCCCCGGGCGCGCTCGGCGGCCTGCGTGCTCTGGTCCACCTCCGCTCGATCCTCGGAAATATCGGCGTGCTCGTAGTTCCGAGGCAATTCGCCCTGAGCTCCGCGTCGGATAAATTCGACGCTTCCGGGAATCTCACGGATGCTTCCGCCGCCAAGTCAGCCCGGGCGGTTGTGGAGGAACTCATCGCAATGGCGACAAAGTTGAAGTAATCCGCCGATAGCCGCCTCGATTCTACGCGTATCGGCAGCATGTTTCTCCGCCTGATTTTCCCTCTCCTGTCTGCCACGGCCCTGGTCGCGGAGGAATTCGTGCCTCACGTCCCTGCAGAGGCACGGCTGTTCCTCCGGGTGCCGGAGGGTGAGCCGCCGCTGCGGGACGTCGGCGTGTCCTTGGGCGAGGCTTCCCCGGGGATTCACGAGCCCACGCCGGAGCGGCGCGAGCGCCTCACCGATATCCGCTTTCCGATCCACTGGTGGCGCTGGAGGGAGTTCACCGTGCTCTTCACC
>CBIHMP010000010.1:0-29455 GCA_966211015.1 uncultured Luteolibacter sp.
CACGGTGACCGAGCTGCCACGGGCGCTTCTGGATCTGAACGGTCTTGATGTCGCGGAGGCTCTGGCGGAGGTGGATTTCGACGTCCTCCTGAACCCCGCCGGGATGACCGGCCTGGAGCAATGCGAGGACGAGCCCGAGCTCGCCCGCCGCGCGAATGCCCTCGCCCCGGCGGTTCTGGCGGCCCTGTGCCGGGAGCGGGGGAAAAAGATCCTGCATTTCAGCACGGACTACGTGTTCGACGGCCGGAAACCGGGCTTGCGTACGGAGGAGGAAACGCCGGCACCGCTCTCGGTGTACGGCCGCACGAAAGAAGAAGGCGAGCGCGGGGTCCTGGCGGCAGGCGGCACGGTGATGCGCGTGTCATGGGTCTTCGGGCCGGAGAAGCCGGCATTCCCCGATTCCATTATCAGCGGGGCGCTCGCGGGACGGATGCTGTCTGCCGTGGCGGATAAATTTTCGCTGCCCGCTTATACCCCGGACATTTGCGATTGGGTCGAAGGCCTGCTTTCCCTAGGCCTGCCACCCGGACTCTTTCATGCCTGCAACGGCGGGCCGGTGACGAGCTGGCACGGGATCGCGGTGGAGGTCGTGCGCCTCCTCCACGAGCGCGCGGGACTTCCCCTGCGCATGGTAAAGGACCTGCCGATGGCGGAAATGGGAGCTTTCCGGGCACCGCGGCCCCGTCACACCGCGATGGCCACCGGGAAGCTGGAAGCGCTGCTTGGAAGGCCGCCGAGGGACTGGCGGGAGGCCCTCCGGCTGCATCTGGAATCCGGCCTGTTATCGCGTTGACCCTCATCTCAGCCCGTGCCAAGTTGCGGTCATCTTCATGAAGTGGCATCTCCTCGTCCTCGGCTCCTGTGCTTTCGCCCTCTCCTCCTGTGAAACAGGCGGTTTGGTCACGCAGGGAGAATTCGATCCCTTGGTGGCCCCAGGCTCCGGCCGGACCGCGGTAGCCACGCGCTCCGGCTACAAACCGGGGGCATTTGTCCGCACGAACATGGACAATGTGGCCTTCTTCGCCAGCCGCCCCAAGGGCGACGCGACCGCCGAGAAGACCTTGGCCGGAAATACCGAAATGAAGGTGATTTCCGACGACGGGAACTACGTGAAAGTCGAGCTGAACAGCGGCGAGGTCGGCTATGTCCCCAACATTCAGGTGACCGATCAGCAGGAGTCCGCTGACTTGGGCCCCGCGGGATCGCCGAATGAAATCCAGCTTTATCCGCCCGCGCCCGACAGTGTGGTCCCGATGGTGGATCCAACCGCCCCGCCACCGCCTACCGTGATTGATCCGGACGCTCCGGTCGTCCCGGATGCCACGCCGGCTCCGGCGGATGCTCCGGTCGTGCCGCCGGTGGAGCCGACCCCGCTGCCGCCGGGCAATGAGGAATCGCCGCCGGTGGAGGGCAATTGATTTTCTTCCGAGAAAAGGCCGCGGGACTCCCCGCGGCCTTTTTATTTCCCGGAACGATCAAGCCAGCGATTGCAGCGCCGCCTTCACCGCCGTGAAATCGGGAAGATCCTTCGGGTGCTCCTGCACCTCGGCATAACGGACGGTACCCTCCTTATCGATGACGAAGGCGGAGCGTTTGGCCACCCCGCCCATGATCAGGTTCTTTTCCGGCAGGAATTGCTGGTAGGCCACGCCATAGGCCTTTGCCACCGCGTGCTCGTAATCGCTGAGCAGCGGCAGGGTGATGCCCGCTTGTTGCGCCCAAGCTTCCTGCGCGAAGGGGTTGTCGCCGGAGATCCCGAAGACCTTCGCATCCAGCGATTCGTATTCGCCGAGACCGCCCGAGACATCGCACAACTCCTGCGTGCAGACGCCGGTGAAAGCCATCGGCACGAACAGCAGGACGATATTCGATTTTCCCGCGAAGTCCGACAGCGTCACAAGCTGCGGTCCCTCGGGGGTTTTTGAAACGAGGGTGAAATCGGGTGCCTTGTCGCCGGTCTGGATTGCCATGGGATAGAAAGGTTGTTCAGGAAAGAGCGGCCACTATAGGGTGCGGCATCCGACGGTCAACGGCACCCGAGTCATGAATCCCGAATTCTCAAACATGGGCCTGCAGCTCGCCGGCGGCAGCGGCATCGAGGAGCTGATGGAAGACCTGGGCAACGCCCTCGCCCACGGCGGTCCCGATATCTGCATGCTCGGCGGCGGGCAGCCCGCCCACATCCCGGAGGTGAATGCCATCTGGCGCCGCCGCATGGAGGAGATCCTGGCGGAGCCCGGTGCCATGGAGAAGGTGCTGGGGAACTACGATCCCCCGCGCGGCAATCCCCGCTTCATCGGCGCGCTGGCGGGTCTCTTCCGCAGCCAGTTCGGCTGGCCGCTCGGGCCGGAGCACATCGCCGTGACCGCTGGCGGCCAGACGGCCTTCTTCTTCCTCTTCAACCTCCTGGCCGGGGAAATGCCGGCCGGCCGCCGGAAAAAAATCCTGCTGCCCCTGGTGCCGGAGTATATCGGCTACGCGAACCAGGGTGCGGGCGGCGACCTCTTCCGCGCGGTACCCCCGAAGATCGAAAAGACAGGGCCGCACGAGTTCAAATACCGCGTGGATTTCGACGCGCTGGAAGTGACGGACGATATCGCGGCCATCTGCGTTTCCCGGCCGACCAATCCGACCGGCAACGTCCTGACCGACGGCGAAATCTCCCGGCTCTCCGACCTCGCGAAGCGGCACGGGATCCCGCTGATCATCGACAATGCCTACGGCGCGCCTTTCCCGAACATCATCTTCACGGACGCGAAGCCGGTGTGGGAGGAGCATATCATCCTCACGCTGAGCCTTTCAAAGATCGGCCTGCCCGGCACCCGCACGGGGATCGTGGTCGCCCACCCGCGGATTGCGGCGGCGATGGCCTCCATGAGCTCGATCATCGGCCTGGCGAATCCGAACATCGGCCAGGCGATCGCGCTGCCGCTGGTGGAGAGCGGGGAAATCCTCGGTATCGCGAATGAAACGGTGAAGCCGTTCTACATCGCGAAGTCCCGCCAGGCGCGGGAACTCGTGGCGGAGAGCTTCGGAGAGGATTTCGACTACTACATCCACCGTAGCGAAGGGGCGCTCTTTCTCTGGCTATGGTTCCCCGGTCTGCCGATCACCTCGCGCGAGCTCTACGAACGCCTGAAAAAGCGCGGCGTGCTGATCATCTCCGGCCACTACTTTTTCTTCGGCAACGACGACGAATCATGGCGGCACCGCCACGAATGCCTGCGCATGACCTTCACCATGGACGAGACGGTGGTTCGCCGCGGTATCCGGATCATTGCCGAGGAGGTGCGGCGGGCCCACGAGGAAACGGCGGCACCGGCCGGGGCTTGACCGCTACGAAGCCGCGGCGGCGGCGGCGATTTCCTCCGGCGAGAGGATCTTCCACGCACCCTCCCCGAGCTCTTCCGGCAGGCCCAAGCTCCCGATCCGTGTCCGCTTCAGGGCGACGACGTGATTGCCCGCTGCTGCAAACATGCGGCGGACTTGGTGATAGCGTCCCTCTTCCAAAGTGATGAGCGCTCCCTTTTCCCCGAGCACTTCGAGCCTGGCGGGAAGCAAGGGCTTTTCCTCGCCCCGCAGGACGAGGGTGCCGCTGGCGAAAAGCTCTTGCTCGTGCCCCTCGATCGGCCGGTCCAGGGTGACGTGGTACGTCTTCGGCACGTGGTGCTTGGGGCTGATCATGCGGTGCAGCAGCTTGCCGTCGTCGGTCATCAGCAGCATCCCGGTGGTTTCCTTGTCCAAGCGCCCCACCGGGCTGAGGATCGGGTTCCTGAGGGCGAAGCGTGCCGGGAGCAGATCGTAGATCGTATCGCCCGGGTCGTCGGTGCTGCACGTGTAGCCGTAGGGCTTGTGGAAAATCAGCGTGAGCGGCGCGGGCGGATCGAGCGGCTCCCCTTTGAAGAGGATGTCGCCGTGCGGCGGGAAGTCGCGGGCCCCGAGGACCTTCCCCTGCAGGTCCGTCACCGCGCCGGACCGGAGATGGCGTTCCACCTGCGTGCGCGATCCATAGCCGAGGTTGGCGAGCAGCTTGACGAGCTTCATGGGAATTAGCGGAAGGTCATGGGTTTGGCGCCGATCTGGCGCTTCTCGGCGAAGAGCAGCTTGTAGGTGGCGTCCTCAACCGGCTTCCGCCAGATCAGCCCCAGCGCATCCAGTTCCGCTTCATAAGGGAGCTGGCGGTTCGCCACCATGAAAAGACGTCCACCCGTGCGCAAGGAGTCGGCAGCCGCGCGGAGAAAGGCGCGGCCCAGCGAGATGTCGGTGTTCTGCCCGCTGTGAAAGGGCGGGTTCATCACGATGATTTCGTATTTCCCGGGCAGGCCCGCCGCCACGTCATGCCAGTGGAATTCCGGCTGGAGGGAGAAACCGGCGAGATTTCTCCGGGCGCAAGCAAGCGCGCGGGCATCCGCCTCGAAAAGGTGGAGCGCCTTGAGGTCCGGGTTTTTCTGCATGAGCGCGTGCGAAAGAAATCCCCAGCCCGCGCCGGGATCGGCGGCGCCGCCTTTCAGATTGGACGGGAGATGCTCAGCCAGCAGGGCGGAACCCGGATCCACATGGTCCGTACTGAAAATCCCGGCCTCCACGACGAATCCGGTGCTTCCCAAGGAGCGCGGCTTTCCGAGCTCGCGCCAAGCTGCCAGCAGCGGCTGGTTCCAGTCCGCGCTCTTCACCGCATGGAAAGCGCGGCATTTGTTCTTTTGCAGGGAGGTGATGGCTCCTGCGCCTTCCGCCAGCTCCTTTTCAAAACGCGCTGCTCCGGCGGTATTCGCCATCGCAACGACGAGCATGCCGCCGGTTTCCAGGAGGTCGTAGGCGCGGGCAAAGGCCGCCAGCGTCTCGTCCCTCGATTTACCCGGCAGCAGCAACACCAGCGGCCAGCTTCCGGCCGGTGCTTCGTCAAGCGGGTGTCCCGCCTTCTTCCACGCCTCTGCCTGCGGGAAGGACGGCTGCCAGCCCGTGACCTCCGGCCATTTCTGGAAATCCGGATGCGGCTCCGCACCGAGAAAAAGCGCGCGCCGCGGGACAGGAATCTCCCCGCGCGAGAAGGGCAGCAGCAGCGTATCGAGAGCGGGGTTCACGCGGCGGAAGATGTACGGGCCGACCTATTCATGCGAAGCAGTAAAAGCGGTAGCCTTTCCCACACGCGCACGATCCTGGATTCCTGTTCCAGCGCCGGCGCCATTTTCCAGCGGACGGCGAGGCGAAATTCAGCATACGATCCCGGACGTAGCCGGATCTTGCCATGAAACCCATTGCCTTGGCCCCACCTGTCGCCGCGCTGGCCTTATGCGCCCTCTGGCTGGGCTCCCAGCGCGTTTCCTTGTCCAGATTAAAGGACGAGACCACGATCCTGCGCGCGCATATCGAGCAAACCCGGCAGGAGGTGGCGGCTGGCAACCCCACGCGCGCGGATGTCTCCCCCGGCAAAGGTCCGGGTGAGGAGAAGACCATCGATTGGAGGAAGGTTTCAAAGATCGTCCAAGCGTCCAACCAGGAGAGCTTCCCCGACATGAAGGCGTTGATCGCGCTTCAGAGGCGCCTCGCGGAGATGCCGCCGGAGGAGCTGAAGGCCGCTCTGGAGGAGATCGCCGCCCTGGATCTTCCCGCCGACGCCGCGCGGGATCTTGAATCGATGTTGATCGATTTGCTGGCCCAGAAGGATCCGGAGATCGTGTTGCAGCGTTTCGCCGACCGGCTGGGTGACGAGCAGTTGGGGTGGCAGCTTTCCCGCGCCTTTCGGCTCTGGACGAAGAAGGACGCCGCCGCAGCGGCACGCTGGATGGACGAGCAGGTGGCGAAGAACACCTTTGAAAGCAAGACCCTCGATGGCAAGAACCCGGTCAAGCTCCGGTTCGAGGCCGGACTGATCGCGGCCTTCCTGGAGTCGGACCCCGTCGCGGCGTCTTCCCGGCTCGCGGCCGTCCCGGAGGATCAAAGGGCCGATCTCCTCCGGCAGGGGCCGGACATGATCAAACCCGGTACGGAGAAGGCGTTCGCGGAGCTGGTCCGCAGCCAAGTGCCGGCGGAGGCGCAAGCGTCCACGCTGGCGAGTTCCGCCAGCGGCCTGGTGCGACAGGGCGGCTACGAGCGGGTGACGGAGTTCCTCGTCGCAAGCGGTGCATCCCGGGAAGAACGCGCCGCGGTGGTCGCCGACTCCCTGCGCAAGCGGATCAGCAATGGCAACGAGCTGGATACAACGGTCGAGGAAAGCCGCGAGTGGATCCTGCGGGAGGCTCCGGAGGACGCAGAACGCCTGAGCGGACAGGCCCTCGCACATATGAGCGAGTGGCGGGAATTCCCGGAGTTGGCGCAGCTCGCCGTCGGATATCAGGCGGAGAGTGGAAAAGATGATGCGCTGGTGGCCTTCCTGACGAGCGAGGCCTCGCGCGGCCGCCGCGACGAAGCGCTGCCGTTTGTGGACAAGATCATCGACCCGGGAAAGCGGGAGGAGGTCCTGAAACATCTGGAAAAAGCCGGCGGCGTCCGTACCCGCGCAACCGTCCTCCCGCCGAAGTAGCCCGCGGGTTTCCCCCTATGAAGACATCGCTCCTCATTACTTTCCTCATCCTGGTGGTTGCCGGTGCCCTCGGCCGGCGGAATCAGGCAAGTCTCGCGGTAGCGCGCGAGACGCATGCGCGCGCGGTCGAGGACGCCAGGGCCATGGGGCTTTCTCCCGGGGAGATCAAAGGAAAGCGGGCGATTTCAAAGGACACTAAAACGCGGCGGGAAAACCCGGGCGACAGGGAGGCCGAAGCAAAGGCCTTCGCCACCAAGCTCGCGGCCTTCGCCCGCGAGATGAAGGAAATGGAAAGCCGGGGGGAGCAGCCCGGCGAGGAGGTCCAGAAGCGCATCTTCGCGATTCTGGAAGAGATGATGGAACTGGACGTCTTCCAGCTCAAGGTCCTCGTCGCGGAACTGAAGATCGCGCCGGGGCTGGATAACCATATGCGCCGCGGGATCCTAGGTCTGGCGATCATGTCGCTCGCGAACGATCATCCGCGGGAGGCGCTGGAGCTCTTCGCGGAGTCTTCGGATCTCCTCGGGGAACGGGGACATGGCGAGCACGTCATTTCCTCCGCCCTCTCCAGGTGGGCACATGACGATCCGGTGGCCGCCTTGGAATGGATCCATTCCAACGGTGCGGAGCACCCCGAGCTGGTGAATGACAATGCCAAGCGGGCGGTGGTGGCCGGTGCCGCCCATCAGGATCCCCGCCTCGCCTTTCAACTTATCGGCGAACTGCGCCTGGAGGAACCCTCGACCGCGGCGGAAAGCATTGCCGGAGCCGCGCGCACGCCCGAGGAGCGCAGCGCGGTGCTCGCAGCCCTGCGGGACCATCTCAAGGGGGGCTCCGACCCCGGGGCCCGGAAAGAAATGCTGAACGCCGCGGTGGGAAAATTCGGGAGCATGGCGATGGAAGAAGGCTTCAATAGCGCCTCGGTCTGGTTGAAGGAAACCACCTTCAGCGACGAGGAGAATGCCGCCTTTGTCCAAGGATTCCACTCATGGGGCGCCAAGAATGACACGGGGCAGTGGATCGACTGGATGGCGGAGAAAGTCCCCGAGGACTTGTTCAGGCAAAAGACGGGGGAGCTGGTGAAGACATGGACAAGGCAGGACTACAAGGCCGCCGGGGAATGGATCAACTCCACCGGGGATGGTCCTGCCCGGCAGGCTGCCGTGAGCGCCTACGCCGTGACCGTGGCTCCCTACGAACCCGAATCCGCCGCCCAATGGGCGGAGACGCTACCGGCCGGCAAAGACCGGGACGAGGCGCTCGAGGCCATTCATTCCGAATGGCAAAAGAAGGATTCGGCGGCGGCGCAAGAATTCGCCCGGAAACACGGCATTGCGCCGTGACGGATTTCCCTGTCGATTTCAGGGAGATTCCCTGATAACAGGCTCAGGGAACCCCGGATGTCCACGTATCCTGAAACCCGCGATCTGCTGCTCGTCGATGATCATCCGATCATCCTCGTGGCGGTGAAGGCTTTGGTCGAATCGAAGATGCCCGGCTACCGGTTGCACTGCGCTCAGACCCAGGCAGCCGCGATCGAGATCGCCGCCCGGGTGAAACCGACGCTGGCCGTGGTGGACCTGGCCCTGCCGGATGGGGACGGGCTGGATCTGATCCGCAAGCTCAAGGAGCTCGCGGCGGATTGCAAGGTACTGGTATTCAGCATGCAATCGGAACTCCGCTACGGCCCCCGCGCGCTAAAGGCGGGAGCGTCGGGGTATTTGATGAAGGGCAACCGCGTGGCGGCCTTGTTCGAGGCGCTCCAGATGATCGAGGCGGGCAGGGTTTACTGCTCGCCGGCGCTGACGGACGAGATGATGCGGAGTTGGTCGAAAAGTTCTGCCGCGGGAATCGAAACGCTCAGCGATCGCGAATTCCAGGTCTTCCGCCTGATGGGCGAGGGTCGCTCGACGAAGGAGATTTCAAAGCTGCTGGAAATCAGCAGCAAGACCGTGGATAGCCATCGCGAGAACATGAAAGCGAAGTTGGGCTGCTCGAATAGCACCGAGCTGCTTCTACAAGCCCGGGACTGGCTGGGTATGGCCAAAGGCGATAGCCGGGATACCTGAAGAGGTGGCTCCGGGATAGGAATCTCTCCGATAGCAGGCGGCAGTAGCTTTTGTTAGTTTCTCATTTTCAGTCCCGGAACATTATCCGTGTCCGATTTCCCCCCTCCGATTCATGATCCCCTACACCGAGCGTGATACCGATCTCAATTTCCGCCCTCCTTTCCGTATCACGGGGGTGGAATCGCTGTCGGTCGTTCGGAAAATCAACGGCGACGAAGCCCAGAAATGGGTCGATGAAACGCTGAACTGGCGCCCTCCCGGCGTCGAGGCGGAGGTGAAGTTTACCGCCCTGCCCGTGGCCTTTGTCATCTTCATGCGGATGGCGGAGATGCGTTCCCTGCACCCGCTCCACGACGACTGGGGTGCGGTCTCCGAGTCGGAGATGGTGGTGACCTTGCCCTTGATCGCTTGGAACGGCGGGATGCCGTCGATCAAGTTCTACCCGATCGTGCTGTGCCTCGATTCGTCCCCCGCCCTGATCAGCGGCCGGGAAGCATTCGGTTTTCCGAAGATCATGGGCCAGGTGGACATCGGGCCGGATGGCGGCGAAGCGCGCTGCGAGGTAGCCGCCCGCCCGGGACAAGCGGCCACTTTGAAGAACTGCCGTCTGCTTGCCCTCCTGCGGACTTCCTCCGGTGACGAAGCTCCGGTCGAGCAAGCCGGCTCCTTCGCCAGCAGCCTGGCGGAAACGGTGAAGGACGAGCTTTTCGGCGAAGCGGAGCCCGGCTTCCTCGACCTGCTATGGAAGACGGACTGGGGCGATGCCGCGATTGACTTCATCTTCTCCCGGCTCGTGGGCATGTTTTCGGAACTCGAGACCGCCCAGGAGTTCGTCTTCCTCAAGCAATTCCGCGACGTGAGCGTCCCCGGCGCGGCCTGCCACCGCTCGGTGGCGACGAGCGAAATGAAGTTCTCCAACCTCACGCACCTGAGCCGTGAGTCCGGCGATTGGGAACTTGTGGTGCCGGCATTCCGGAGCAGCGCGCTGCTCCACCGCATCGGGCTCGTTTCGGGGCCGGTGGGTGCTCCCTTGCGGGCGAAGTTCGATTTCGATCTCTCCCTCGGCAGGAAAATCTGGTCCACCTGAGGTGCTCATGACGGGCGAAGATCAAAGGATGGCCGCAGAGGCCGCGATCTCCGGGCAAGGCTGCGTGGCATGGTGCCTGTGGCAGCGGATGGAGCAGGGCGGCAGCCGGAGGCTTCCCGCCGACGCGGGGGAAGCGACGGACGGATCGGACCTGCTCAAGGTACTGCTCGCCCGCGCGGCAAGGATTTTGGCCGGGAAGCCCTCGGCTCTTCTCGTGCTCGTCCCCGGTCCTGCCGGGGCGGACGGCACCGCGGAGCGGCTCCTGGAAGGGCTCGCGGCGATGGAGATGGACGGGCTCGTCATGGATGAAAGGACGGCGGGGAAACTGCCGCCACCCTACCGCTCGGAGCGCATCGGCTTTCTTCCCGGCCTTTTGTCGGAACCCTTCTGTGCCCACCGCCTCGAAGTCAGCAAGACGGCGGCGGGGAAAGTGACACCTCCCGCCCGGTCGGAGCTCTGGGATTGGGTCCGCGACCACATCGGCAAGCAGGACGGTTCCGCGGCGGTCCGGCAGATCAGCATCGCCGGGCCTGCCGGTGCCGGAAAATCCCATCTGATCGGCGCCTTGGCTTCCTGGCTGGTCTCGGCACGGGAGATGCGCGTCGCGCGCGTCTCGTGTCTGCCTTCGGATGTCCCCGGCACCTTTTCCGCGTGGCGGGTAATCCTTTCACAAATCGGCGCGGAGAGGGTTCCCGCGACGGTGCAGAGACTCGGAGCGGAGCTCACGCTCGACGAGACCCTGGTGAAAAACCTGGTCCGTTTCCTCTCCGAACCCGTGCAGGCGGATGCGGCGGTGGATGGCGGTCTAAGCCCCCTCCAGTACAAGGACGTGCTCCCCGACTTCACGGCGAACGTGCTGGTCCGGCTGGTAGCGGAACAGCCCTCGGCAGTCATCGTGGACGATATCCAGTGGATGGATGAGGGCAGCCTCGGCGTGATCGCCGCGCTATCGCGCCTGCAGGCACCCCTGCTCCTCATCCTCGGCCGCCGCGGACATCCCGCGCCGGAAGACATCGCGCTGGGCCCGCTCTCGCTGGAAGAGCACCGGCACCTGCTCGCGGAGCTTTCCGGCTTCGAGCGGATCACCGATGAACTGAATCAGGAGATCCACCGGATCTCGGGCGGCCTGCCGCTTGTCTCGCGGGAGGCGGTGGCCGTGATGGGCAGGCGGCGGCGTCTCCTAAGCATGGGCGGCACCTTGGACCTCGCCGCGGAAAGCGAGGGCGCCACCGCCGGGAACCGGGGGGAAATGCCGCTGACGGAGCGCTTCCGCGATCTGTCCCCGCGCTTGCGCGCCCTGCTCGGTGCCTGCGCCGTATGGCGCGAGCCGTTTTCCCGGGAACAAGCGGAGCTCACCGCACTGGCTTGTTCGCCCGGGATCGATTTCAAGGCGTGCTGGGAGTCGCACTTGCTCGGGGAATTCATCGTGGCAGTCCCGGGCGCCCGCGGCTTGTTCTCGTTTTATCACGACCTCCTGCGCGAGGCGGCGCTGTCCCTGCTGTCGGACCGGGATCGGGTCGCGGGACACGGAGCTGCGTTGGAGTGGATGACGTCGAAGGCACCGCGGGATTTCTCCCCTGCGGAAGCCGCTTTCCATGCGCGGGAGTCGGGACGCGACGAGGAAGCCATCGATCTCTACGACCGCGCCGCCCGTGCCGCACTGGCCCGTTTCGCCCTGCGCGAAGCACGCGAGGCGGCCCGAGCCGCCCTGGAGCTGGACCGGCCGCACGAAGCCGGCGGCGGTCCGGTGGCCATCGCCCGGCGGGCCCGGCTCTTGCAAATCGAAGGGGAAGCCGCTTTCCACTGGGGCATGGTGGAGGATGCCGTGGCCCTTCTGGAAAGGGCTCTGGTTCTTTACGGCGTGAGTCCGCGCCAAGGGGAATTCCCCATCGGTGCCGGGATCTTGTGGCGGCACTTCTGGTTGTTCGCGACCGGACGGCCGAAGGCGGCATCCACCGCCTCGCCGGTGCTCGAAGGCGCCGCCCGGGCCGCCCTGATGCTCGCGGAGATCGCTTACTTCCAGAATGACCAGAAGCGCTCCGCCGAGTGCTGCATGACCGCGCTCGATCTCGCCTCGAAAAATGGCGAGAGCGCGGTGCTCGCCTCGCTGTGTGCCGCCATCGCCTGCCCCATGTCGGGCAAGCGCCCGCGCTGGCTGGCGGAGCGATACCGGAACATCGCGCGCGGGATGATCGGCCGCGTGGGCGACCACACCGAGAAGACCTACATCGAACATGTCGGCTGTCTGGTCGATTTGGACAAAGCGCGCTGGCAGGAGGCGGACATCCGCGCTTCGGGGAATGTGGACTACTGGCGGTCCCACGGCCACGGCCGCCGGGTCGAGGAAGCCGCCACCCATGCTTTTTTCGTCGCTTACTTCCAAGGCGACCTGAAACAAGCGGCGGAATGGGCGGCGGTTCTCACGGATTCCGCCATCAAGCGTACCGACCGCCAATCCCGCACCTGGGCGGCCATGATGGGAAGCCTGCATGACCTGGCCTGCCGCGGTCCGAAGGAAGCGGAAGCCCGCTGCCGCCAGATCGCCAACCACGGCGGCGACGCGATCACCCAGTCTTCCATCCACGTCATGCGCGCGATCTGCGCCTGGCGTGCGGGGAATCCCTGGCAAGCGATGGAGCGGCTGCGCGACGCCGAGGAGCTGGCCGGTAGCCATGCGCCGGTGTCTTCAACCCAGTTCCTCCTCGCGGATGCCGCCGTCCTGCTGGGAGAGATGCGCACCTGGGGACCGCCCGAACTTTCGGAGGACCGGCAGTTCGGCGAGCTGACCTTTCGTTTCATGAAGCGATCCGTGCAGTTCGCGAAGAGCTTCGCGATCGGCGTGCCGATCCTCCACTGCGCGAAAGGCCTTCACGGGCCCGGCGGCACGAAGCATTTCGCGAAGGCGGAAATTGCCGCCCGGCGTCTCGGCGCGAAGTTTTTCCAAGCGCGGGCCCGTTGCTTCCAAGGCGTAAGAACCGGTGGATCGCAGCATTTTGAAAGCGGGCTGGCCTTGCTGGCGGAATGCGGCGCGGAGGCGGAGACCCTGAAGTTCAAGCAGCTGTATTCGAGATATGAGCGATCCGCGTGAGCATGTCGTCATCCTGGGTGGCGGCGTGGGCGGCTGCATCGCGGCGTATTGGCTGAGCGCCACCCCGGAACTGCGTGCGAAATATCGCGTGACCCTCTATCAGACGGGCTGGCGCCTCGGAGGAAAAGGAGCAAGCAGCCGCGGCGGTGGCGAAACCCACCGGAGCGAGGAGCACGGCCCCCATGTCTGGTTCGGGTTCTACGAAAACGCCTTCAAGACGCTCCGCCAGTGCATGGAGCGGCACAAGGAGCTCGGCTTCACCGTCGGGGATTGCACCGATTGGGACGAGCTCTTCGAGGAATCGAGGGAGGGGGTCTTCTACCACGAGGGGAAGGACGGCAAGTGGCACCCGTGGAAGATGGATCTCGAAATTTATCCCGGGACGCCGGGCGACGGCACGCCCTGCCCCGACATCCGTAGTACTTTGTGGCGGATGGCCGACCACATGGCTTCGAATGTCCGCGCCACGGGAATCCTAGGGTCGGTGATGGTCAGGATGCTGCACCTGGCGAGCAAATGGCTGGAGCGCTCTATCAAGCCCCTTCCTCCCGGCACCTGTCCTGCAGGCGTCAATCCCGGCGACCCCACCGGTCATGCCAGCGCGCAGACGCTTGCGTTTGTAAATTTGGCAGGCAGCGAGCAGCAATGGTACGGCGAACTCGTCGTGGGCCGGCTTCTCAAGTGGGCCCTCGACTATGCCGGCTGGCGTCTCCGCCGCTTGTCGAAGAGGAAGGACCTTTCGGAGGAGGACTTGCGCGAGCTCTGCTTGGCAGATCTCTACCGGACCTGTCTGCGCGGCACCCTGGTGGACGTGCTGGTGAGGGACAAGGAGTTCAAGGATCTCGACAAGCAGGAGTTCCTCCAATGGCTGAAGGAACACGGGGCGATCTACCACGACTTGAAGGAGTCTCCCTACCTCCGCGGCTACTACGATACGCCTTTCGCCTTTTCGGGAGGCAAGGCGCACGACACCGCGAATGCCAACTTCGCCGCGGGCGCCGCCTTGCGCGGCTTCTTCCGGATCTTCTTCGGATATAAGGGCGCGTACGTGTATCGCATGACCTTGGGCATGGGCGAGTGCGTCTTCGTGCCGCTCTACCGGGTGCTCAAGGACCGCGGCGTGAAATTCGAGTTCTTCCACCGCGTGGAGAAGCTCCTGCCGGATGAGGACGGCAATCGCGTGGCAAGCATCGTGTTCAACCGGCAGGCACGCCTGAAGCCCGGAGTGGAGGAGTATTCCCCGATCGAGGAAATCACGGTGCCGCACTCCCGGAAGGGCGAGGTGAAGTGGCCGATATGGCCGGAGCACCCGCTGGAGGATCAACTGGATCCCGCGAGCCTGCCTCCGCCGGGCGATCCCGGAATGGAATCGAACTGGAGCAGCCATCGGGTGGAGACGGTAGTGCTGACCGACGCCCTTGCCGCGCCGGAGGGAGCCACGGACACTTTCGACCACGTGATCCTGGCCATCCCGCCGCAAGCTCACCGGCATCTCGCCGGGGGTCTCCTCGAGCATAGCCCGCGCTACGAGAGGATGATTCGCACCGCCGAATCGATCCGCACCATCGCCTGCCAGTTCTGGTTTTCCGGCGGGGGCGAGGGTCAGGACGGCCTGCGCTGGGACGAGAACAACCACTACTGCGAGCTGGCCCTCGCCGGTTCCGCGCCCGATCCCTTCAATATCATCATCGAGGCCACGCCGATCCTCCGCACCGAAGCTACCACCGGTGCCCGCCACCTCGTCTATCTCTGCGGCCCGGCACCCGACGATCCGGACGAACCGCCCCCGGGAACCGACCCGGGCTATCCGGCCCGTGAAAGACAGCGGGTCAAAAAAATCTGCTTCGATTGGCTGAGGGACAAAGCCTTTCTCTGGCCCGGCATTTGCGGTCCGGACGGTTGCACCCTCGACCCGAAATCCCTCTACCATCCCGATCCGGCGGCCACCGACGAAGAGCGTTTCGAGTGGCAGTATTTCAGGATCAACATCGATCCTTCCGAGCGCTACGTGCTCTCTACCAATACCGGCGCGCCGAACCGCCTGGCCCCTTGGGACACCGGCTTCAACAACCTGTACTTCGCGGGCGATTGGTGCCGGAATGCCGTCGATATCGGCTGTGTCGAATCCGCCGCCACTTCCGCGATGCTGGCCGTCTATGCCATCCCCGGATACATCCCCACCACGCCGATCGAGGGGCAGCAGTACGTCTGAAGCCACCAACCGCGGCGGCCGGGCGGCGCGTCACGCCTTCACCCGCTCCAGCTTGATCGGATACGTCCGCCCCGAATTCCACTGCGCGACGTAGATGCTCTGCTCGTCATCGATCAGCATGCCATGCGGGTAGGTGAAGAGCTTGGTGTCGGCTGCGAGAGGCGCCAGCTTCCCATCGGCATAGGCGGGAGCGGGGGCGGCGAGATTCGAAATCACCTTCCGCTCCGGATCGAGGACGCACAGGAACCCGTTCTCAAACTGCCCGTTCTTTCCGAGATTTCCGCGAAGGCAAGGGACGAGCGTGTGATCCCCGAAAGGCACGATGAAATTCGGCTGGCTGCCGGTCAGTTCCAGGATGTCCACCAGCTCACCATCCAAGGTATAGCGCTTGAGCTTCGATTCGCTCCGGGAGGTGATCCACAGCAGATTTTTCGGATCGCGGGTATCGACCCAGGCACCATGAGCGCAGGCAAGATTCGCACCGCCGCCTTCGTTGCCACCGAAGCTCTTCACCCACTCCCCCTTGGCGTCGTAGCGGTGGCACCAGCTTTTCCCGTAGCCATCCACCACGAAGAAGCCCCCGTCCGGGGCCAGCGCCACGTGAGTCGGCTTGAACTCGCCGGCATTCGCATATTTCCCGCTCTTCTCGGGGTAATCCCAAGTGCGGAGGATCTTTCCGTCGAGGGTTGTCTTGAAAAACTGGTGCCGGTCGTGGTCGGTGATGAAAAAGAACTCCTGCCCGTCCTCCTCCAGCAGCGTGAATCCGTGAGCGCCGGGAAACTCGGTCCCCCACTTGCCGAGCAGCTTGCCCGCGCGGTCGTAGATGATGACGTTGTTCCGCGTTTCGTTCGTCAGCAGGAAAATCCGCCCGTCCTTCACCTGGATCATGGCGTGGCAGTCCTTCACCGGCGTGGAGGAATCCAGCACCCCCCAGCCGGGGACGACGCGCCACTGGTAATCGCCCTGGCCGACGACCGCGGCACCCGTGGCGGCATCCTGGGATTGGGCGAAGCCGCGCGTTCCCAGCGCGAGCATGGCGGAAGAAAGGGAAAGGAGGAAATCGCGTCTATCCAAGTTCATCACTTCAACTCGCGTTTTCGGGGCTGCTTCCGCAAGCAAATTGATAGGGGCCGTAGCGCCGAAAAATGCGACAGGCGGCACCCTTTCACTCCCGGACCGCCGGTGCCGCGCGGATAAACACCCGCGCGCCCGATCCCGGTGGCAACGAGGACATCGGGATCGTCACGTTGGTGGCCGTGGACGGCCAACCCGCCGCTTTCCAGCTTCCCGCCGTCTCCCATGAGAGAAGGTCGGCCGACACCTCGACCTCGTAGAATCTCCCCGGGATCGTCTTCAACGCCGCCGTGACAGAGGCGGCGTTCTTCACCACTCCCAGCGCCATCAGGCGGCTGGTGGCATCGGTCGGATCCGTTCCCGCTTCGCGCTCCGCAGCATCCGTCATACCGTCGCCATCGGTGTCGCCCGCGGCGGTGAGGGCAGTAAGCTCCGGGGAATACGCCAGCTCCCAGCGATCCGGCAAGCCGTCGCCGTCCTCATCTTCCCGCCCGCCGAAGCCGAGCGAGATCGAGAAGTAGTAATCGCGCTGCAAGTCGGTCAGCTGGTAGCCCTTCGGCACCGGAGCCTCGCCGAGCGCGATGCTGCTTCCGACGTTCGTCACATCGTAGCTGTAGTAGATCTCATCGGTGCCTTCGGTATACGAAACGGCTCCGTTTTGGGTGCCGCCGGTACCGTTCGGCAAGCTGTCCATGAAGCCGGGGGCGATGGTTTCTCCCGGTGCCAGCGTCAACTGCACGGGTGCGCTGGAGAAAGGAATGTCGTTATCGCCGAGCGCATACGCCGTCTGCGGAGCGCCGATGGCCACCACCGTAAAGGCGTTGTCACCATTGACTTTCACGATGAAAGGAGTGACCGGGTCCGTCACCCGCGAGGCATGGAAGCGGAAACGCTCCACGCTCAGCGTGAGCGGTTCCAAGGTATCGTTCGTGAAGGTATCGCTCTCGTTGATGACGAAGTTCGAGTTCGCGCCGTCGGGCACCGCGCCCGGCTCCGCCGCCGGGCCATTGCCCATCTCATATCCGGTGATCGTGTAGCCGATGGAGAAACGGTAGTCGCGGGTCAGCGTGGTGTGGAGTGCTCCACCGGGATCCGGCATCGCGCCGGCAGTCACGGAACCGCCATCCGCATCCGATTCTCCACCGCCGTACCAGATCTCCGTACCGCCCTCCTCCCAATCGATAATGCCGGGAAGCGTGCCCCCGGAGCCGTCGGGGTTCGCATCGAGGAAGCCGGCTGCAAGGATTTCTCCGGGTGCCAGGGTCACTTCCACATTCACGTCCGAAAAAGGCAGGCTGTTTTCGCCGAGGGTGTAATCGGTCCTCGGGCTACCGATCGCCACGACCGTGAAGTCGTTGTCCCCCTTCACCTTCACTACGAATGGCGTGAGCGGATCGCCGACACGGCCGGCATTGAAATGGAAACGGTCCAACGACAGCAAAAGAGGGGCACCGGTAGTATTGGTGAAAGTGTCGTCCTCGTTGATCACGATGTTCGAGCGCCAGAGGTCCGGCCCGTGGGCACCGGGTGGAATGGGCCCGGGGAAGCCGATCACGGCCGCCCGGTAGGAGCCCTGCGACTTCGTGCACGAGTCCGCGTCCATCCCCAGGATCCAGTCCGCCACCCGGGCCACCGCTTCATCGTCCACGATCCCCTTGGCAAGAGGAGGCATGGCACAGCATTCATCGATCGTGTTCATGCGCAGCAGCAGCACCGAATTTTCAAAGCTGCCGGGCTTCACCACGGCGGGAGCCGGCGCGCCGAGTCCATCGATCACCGGGCCGCAGACGAGCGACTGGCTGGAAAGCGGGGTCGTCAGCCGCGCGTCGAAGAAGGCCCGGGAGCTACCGCCGGGCTGGTGGCAATGCGAGCAATTGCTATCGAAATACGAGCGCGCCCAAGCCTCGTCCGAAACCGCCGCACTATCCCCGCGCGCGGAGGTCAGCACGCTCGCGAGCTGCGCAACCGTGATCGACTGCGGGATGAAGCCAGCCACGCTCAACGATTCGATCTGATTCGCCGCCTCGCCGCCGGGGTAGTCGTAGCTGCGGTTGAGCTGGCGGGTGCGGAAACCCAGCACCGGCCCCGCCACGCCCGTATGGCACATGTTGCACTGCTGCCGGGAGGGATAGAGGTAGTCGAAGGTCTGGCCGCCGATGGTGAAGGTTTCCTCGCCTCCCTCCTCCAGGAGGTCCGCCTCGGTGCCGTCGGCACGCCATTTGTAGGTCACGCCGCCCCAGCCATCCGTGCCGTGGACAAGAAGGCGCGTTTCCAGCGGTGCCCCAGTATCGGGCCGGGCGAAGTGCTTCACGAACACCGAGCCGATGGGAAGTTGCCAGCTCCCGGTCTCGCTGTAGGTGATCTGCTCCCCGGGCGAGTCCGCCACGCCGTCGTTGGGAATCATCACCCAGCGCTTCTTCGCCATGCCCGCGCTCCAGAGCGGCATGTTCACGTCGAAGGGGATCATGCCGGGAGCGGGGGTGAGCGCGGGGAGATCCGTGAAAACGCCCGTCTGCGAGAGCAGCGGAGGGTACTCCCAGGTGCCGCCGCCGGGAGGGCCCGCGGGCTTGATGCGGGAAATCTGGCCGGCTCCCGCCACCCCGCCGCCGAGCTGCAACAAGAGGGGCTCGCCATGGGAATCCACGCCGATCGAGCTGATCCCGTTAAACAGATAGCCCGGCCGTCCCTGCGCGAATTGCTGGACGGACACCGTCTGCTTCGTCGCCGGATCGTAGTCCACGGCGTAAAGCAATTGGGTGCCGTTGTCGCCGTAGAGGTATTTCCCGGCCATGCCGGGAAGGGCCGTGCCGCGGTAAACATGGCCGCCGATCACACAGGACCCCACGGCGTGCGAGTAATCGTGCACGGGCGGGCTGGTCTGCCCGATCAAAGGGACGGGCTGCTCCCGGAAGGCGGCGGCGATGCCTTCCTTGTAATTCCACTCGAAATTGAGGCCCGGCCCGTCGATCACGTCCACTTCCTCGCGGTTGTTCGCCCCCACGTCGCCGATCCAGAAAAGGCCGGTCGCGGCATCGAAGCTCATCCGGTGCGGCTCGCGCAGGCCGATGGCGTAGAATTCCTCCAGGATGCCGCCCGCCGCATCGAGCCACGGATTATTACTAGGTATGTAGTATCCCTGCGTGTATGAGCCCGGTCCCAGCGGCTGGCGGCGGATCGGATGGCTCACGGTGCCGCCCTGCATGTCCACATCGAGCCTCCACACGCCGGAGCGGGCACGGTCGTCGATCTTCTGCGTGTGGGGCGTGGAATCCCCGCTTTCCGTTCCCTCGTCCCCGAAAGCGAGATACAGGAAACCATCCGGCCCGAAGCACATCCCGCCGCCTTCGTGACCCTTCGCGGTATCGTACTGGTTGATCAGGATCAGCTCGCTGCCGGGCTCGAAAGCATTGCCGTTCCACGTGAAGCGCGCCAAGCGGTCGTAGAAGGGCGGATTCGCATCCGGTAAATCCCCGGGATGATGCAGGTAATCGACATACAGGTAATCCTTGCCCTCGCCCTTCCCGAACTTCGGGTGGAATACCGTCGAAAGAATCCCGCCGTGCTTGGTGGTGGGATCATTGTTCTCCCAATTCAAATACCAAACGCGCTCCCGGATATCGAGCACCTCCTGGCGGCTAGTGGTGCCGTCGTCATCCGCCACTTTGAAGATGCGGCCGTCCATCTCCGCGACCATCAACTGGCCCGGTGCTTCCGGCCATGGCCGAGCATCCACGGGAGAATCCCACGCGAGCGCCGGGAAGGCCTCGGCCACCGTCACGCCCGTCGGCACCACCGAGAGCGTCGGCAGCACGCCGTTCGAGAAAGGTCCGACCGGCCGGGGTCCGCCGAAGCCGCTCGTGCCCTCCTTGTAGGCCCGCAGGGAAACGGTGGTGCCGGTGGGAAAATCAGGCGGTACCGAGGCGGGGGGAGCGTCTCCCGCGCACCATTTCACCGCCCGCACCAGGGTTTCTTGGAAGGCCGCGCAGCGCACCCCCGCGGACCCGGCATCGCCCTCCCAGATATGGCCGTAACTCGAGGCGTAAACACGGCCGGCGCCATAATTCACCGTCCACTCCACGGGAAACTGAAGCTGGGTCTCCGCTTCCTTCGCATAAGAAAGCACCGTGAGACCTTCCGCGGGGCCGCGCGGATAGCGCCAGACCTCCAGATCCGCCGCCATCCAGGAGGCGGGAAGACCGGCGTGGATCGGGTGGCTGCCCATCCGCTTCACCAGCGTGTCCGCCCGGTCCCCATGGCTGGTGGCCTCGCCTTGGCCGGCTTCCAAAATCTGAAGAACCCCGCCCTCCCCGATAAGAACGGCCTTCCCCACCTCGGCCGGATTCCAGCGCAGACCGAGCATCTCGCCATATTCCTCCCAACCGGAGAAGGAGTCGCAAGCCTCGTGCAGCGCCACAAACCCGCCGCCGGAACTCACGTAGCTTTCAAAGGCCGTCTCCACCGCCGCGGGCCAACGCGGCTCGCCCCCCGCCCCGTTGCTGTAACCGGAAAGCACGACATCATAGGTCCCGAAATCCGGCGACCAGGAAGCCCAGGCCGGATCAGCGGCCGCGCCGGGCGTAGTGCTGACATCAATCTCGAAATTCCCATCCCGCGACAGGATCGCACGCAGCACTTCCTTCCGCCGCTCCCAATCATGATTGCTGGCGCCCTCGATGATGAGGACTTTCGTTCGCTCCGCCTGTGCCGGACAGGCGGAGAGGAGCACCAGCAAGCCGGTGAACATGAAGGGGGGGAATTTCATGGAAGTGCCGGTGGGAGGCCGGGCGCTGATCAAATCGGGCGGAAATCAAAGCACGCTCCAAAAGCGAATCCCAGATCTTTAAAAGTTCGGATTTCCTGACTATCTATCGCGGTCCTCCGCCGGGACCCTCCTATCTGGCGATCCCGCCATGAAGGACAAACCAAGCGGGATTCAGGTGCGCGAGCGGTTCGCGCAGCTTGGCGATCTCCTCGGCGGGGCCGTGGAATTCGAGGCGCGTGAGGTCCGCATGGGCCAGCATCCTTCCCAGCACTTCTCCCACGTTCTCCAAATGATGCAGTACCGCCTCCCCGCCGGCATATCCCTCGCGGCAAAAGACCTCGTCGCCATTGACGGTGAATTCGTAGAAGAGGCACGCGGGCTCGCTTTTCGTCGTCGCGACGAATTCCAGGAGAATCTCCTCGATCCGCTCCCACTCGCCGGGCTGCGCTTTGAAATACGGATGGATGGTGACGAGGTTCGCGGGTAAACTCATGACCGCGATTCAAGCTCGTCCGATGCCGAATGGCAGGAAAATCCGGCGGCAGATGGACACGCGAGCACCACCGCCGGAATCGATCCGCGACCGGGTCCTGCCAATGTCCCGGAGGAGGCGCTTATTTTCCGCCGACATAGTAGCTTCCGGAATTGCGGAAACCGTCCACATAGCCCCACAGGTAGTCCTTCCGGTGAGCGCGCGGCAGGGTCCGGTCCTCGTTGATATGGGGATCGTACGCCAAGCCGTGGAGCCGATCGCCGCTGCCATCGGTAAGGCCGCGGTGATAGGCGTCGTGGGAAGTGTAGCCGGCGGCTTGGTAGCCCTCCGCGGTATAACTGCAGGACGGCGCTGCAAACGCCAGAAGAAAGCTTAGCGGGACAAGGGTGAACAGTTTCATGGCACGCAACTCTAACACGCCCGCTCCCGCCGGTCCAGATGCATTTGCGGGTCGCCAGGTGGCCTCAACGACCTCTTGCAGCGCCCCTCAGCGCGGCCTGATGTTCCGCGGCCGAGGGACGAGGGCCGCAAGCAGCAAGCCGCCCGTGAAGCCCCCGATGTGCGCGCCGTAGGCGATGGGAGCATCGCTTTGGCTCATAAGCGAATAGTAGTCGATCAAAACCCCGGCTGCCCCGATCAGGGCCAGCCTGCCGGGTGGCACGGGCCGCGCCATCGGCCAGATATGCGGGTCGGGAAGCTGCCAGCGCATGGCCATGCAGAGGTACGCGCCTTCAAAGCCCATCACCGCGCCCGAAGCCCCGAGCGCCGGCGTGAAATCCCCCGCATTCAGGGCGGTCTGGACGATCCCGCCGGTGATCGCGGTGAAGAAAAAAATGCCGAACATCCATCCATGCCCTAGCAGCTCCGTCGCAAGCGCCGCGAAGATCCACAGGAAAAGCATGTTGTACACCACGTGTTCCGCGTCGCCGTGGAGAAAGGCGTGGCTCACCAGCGTGGAGAGTTCCTTGACGCTGGCGAAGTCGAAGCGTCCGCCGCGGAGCTGCTCCCAGCTTTCCGCCACGGCGGCGGGCACCAGCATGAAGGACTCGTACCACTCCTCGCCCTTGAACTGCTGGAGGAAGAAGACACCGAAGATGACCGTAATCAGGCCAAGCAGCGGTCCTTGGGCGTGCAGGAGAGCTTGGGTGGCGTCGTGGCGGATCCTTCGCATGGGGAGCTGGCTTTAGGTATCAGAGCTGGTCCGCAATGGTCTCGGCAAGGGGTGCCCCCAGCCTGCCGGTCTCTTCCAGGCGGAACAGGCGGGAACTGCGGAAATCGGGTAAGAACACCTGTCTTTCCAGCTCCCGGATCGCCTCCGGATCCGAGAAGGCCAGATTCAGCTCCCGGTTGATGCGGAGACTGAGCGTGTCGAGATTGGCCGAGCCGATGTGGGCCCAGCCATCGAAGATGGCCACCTTCATATGGGTCATGCGCGGGTAGCGGTACACCTTCCCGCCCGCCCGGATCAATCCGCGGGCGGTCGCCAGATTCCCGGCATCCATGATGGTGGAGTCACCCCGCGAGGGAAGGATCACGCGCACGTCCACGCCGCGGCGGGCCGCCGCCTCGAGCGCCCGTGCGGTTTCGTCGTGGGCGAAATAAGGGTTCTCGATCCAGATGCGTTTCCGTGCGGCCCGGATGGCGAGCAAGGTGGACTCCAGCACGTGGGTCTGTCCCTTGGCGGAATCGGTCCGCAGCAGACGCAGCGGGATATCTCCCGGCCGCGGTTCGGGCGTCCGCACCGAACGCGGGCTTTGAAAAAGCGCGAAATCTCCGAAGGGCCCCGCCTTCCGCCAGGCGCGGTTGAACTCCCGTGCGAGGCTCCCCACGACCGGGCCTTCCGCCTTCACCATCAGGTCGTGCCACTCGGAGTAGTACTCCCGGCCCATGTTCATCCCGCCCAGGATCGCGGTGCGCTGGTCGAAGACGAGCAGCTTCGTGTGGTCGCATACCAGCCAAGGATTGAGCGAGCGGCGCACCCGGACCTTCGACTCCGCCTTCAGGTAGCGCGCGATATCCGGAGGCGGCATGAAGCCCCGCGGCCCGGGAGTCTCCGGTGCCGCCGTGTGCGCGAAGGTGCTGCCGAGGTCGTCGAAAAGAACCCGCACCGGCACATCTTCCGCCCGGCGCTTGAGCTCGTCCGAATATCGGACCGCGACATCGTCGTTGTCGTAGATGAAGAATTGCAGGTCGATGGAATGCCGGACAGCGGCGAGCTGCCGGTCGAGCTCCGTGAAAAAGCCGGGACCGTCCACCAGCCAGGAAACGCTGCCCGAGCTGCGGCGCGGCATGCCTTTCCTGTCGAGCAGTGCTTCGAACTCCGGCGTGCCCGGAGCCTCCTCGGGCAAGGGTGCCGCGACGATTTCCTCCACGGGAAGGTTCCCCGTCACCACCTCCTGCGGCCGGTGCCACAGCACGGCCAACCCCGTGCGGAGCGTGGTCCCGGGCTGGCGGAGCGCCGCCAAGGCCGTGGCGCGAAAGGCACTCGCCGCCAGGTGACCCGTTCCCGTCATCGTGCCGCTCGCCTGGGGCAGGCTCTCGGTGGAACGACTGGCGTTCGATTGGAGCGATGAACAAGCGGGGGAAAACAGCAGCAAGAGCGAGAGCGGGAATATCCTGAAAGTTGCTAATGCCTTGCCGCATGGATCCGCCATGCCCGGAGTGAAGCGGATACGCCCCATCTGGCAAGCGGTCGCTCAGTCGATTCCCATGTCCTTGCGCAGGGCGGCCACCATCTTCACGTGGCGCAGGTCGTTCTCCTCGCTGGATTCGTGGTCGAAGTTCAGCCCGTAGGGCCAGAAGTGCATGCGGTCGGCATGGAGCACGGCATCTTTGCCGTCGAATTCGCGGAGTTGCTCCAGCGCGTGCTTGCCCGTCCACTTCCCGTCCTTGACCTTCGCCTGCCAGTCCGGATGCGTGCCGATGCCCAGCGTGTGGCCGATCTCATGCAGCGCCACGCGCGCGTTGATCGACCCGCCGAAGTTGATCCAGCCGTCGTAGTTCGCGTCGGCCGTCGGCGTGCCCGGGCTGTTGTTCGCGGTGACGGTTTTCTTGAAGACACCGGTTTTATTGTAGAGGGCGACGGCGGCATCCATTGCCTCCGTGATGCGCTTCCGCCGGTCCTCCGGCCACTTCTCGGAACCGCCGGAAAGCTGGTATTTCAAGTATTGCTTCACCTTTTCCGCAGCGGCCTCGGGAGGTACCGCCGCGGCTCGCTTCTGCTCCACGAACTCGCGGTCCGCCGCGCTCAGGAATTTGAGCGGCAGGGACAGTTCGCGCCCGTCCTCATGCCGGATCACCACGGTATCCGTATTGGCGCGCAAATAGGCACCCTTGATCGGCCTCCCGTCATTGGAAACCCAGGTGCGGCTGCCGGAATCACCGGCCGTCCCGGCGGCAAGCACCGCACAGGTGAACAAGGAAGCGGGACAGAGCAAGCGGAGGACCTTCATGGATCGGGGCGATCTTCGGAGAGAAACGCCGCCCGGACTATGATGTTTCGCGCCCGCGCCGGAATCTCACAAACCGCGCGGGCCTGGTGCCGATCATGGAGTATCCGCCGGGTTTCCGGCATGCAATCTCCCGCGAGCGGGTTGGGCGGAGCCTCCCGCCTAACGCCTACCGCGGTCCGTCCTTCGGCCCGCGGTCGTAATCGAGGATGAAGTTCCGTCCCCTGAGGTTCGCACCCTTGGAAATCTGGATCAGGCGGTCGGCGCAATCCTTGCGCACGTCGATGCGGCTATGCTTCGCAAACAGCTTCACGTGTCCCACGGCACCGTCCGGCAGACCGGCTTCGCCGTAAAGCATGCCGATGATCTCGCCGACCTTCACGCCATGGAATTTCCCGAGCGAAAAGAAGAGCGGCACCATGTCCGCATTGTCGTGCGGGCCTTCCTGGCGCGGCCCGCGTTCGCGATATTCGCGCGGGGCACGGTCGCGGGAGTCTCCCCGCGGCTCGCGCACGTCGCGGCGACCGCGCTGGCCGGGCACCTCGCGGTCTTCGGCGATTTCTCCGAACTCGCGTCCGGAGGCTTCCTTCAGCATGGTGATCAGCGCGCCCGCGACATCCGTGGGCGTGAAACCCTGCTCGAGCAGGCGGTCCATCTGGCTTTCATGGGATTCGAACTCACCTTTCTCAAGGCGCTCGCGGATCTGATCGAAAAGGAGGTCCGCCAGGCGGCCTTCCACCTGCTCCTGGGACGGCACGCGCTCGCGGCGGATCGGGTGGCGCGTGTAGCGCTCGATCATTTCCAGGCGGTGGATTTCGCGGCCGAAGACGAAGCTCACGGCCCGGCCGCTACGCCCCGCGCGGCCGGTACGCCCGATGCGGTGCACGTAGTCCTCCGGATCCTGCGGCAGGTCGTAGTTGAAGACCACGTCGATGTTTTCCACGTCGAGGCCGCGCGCGGCCACATCGGTGGCGACGAGAAGTTCGATGGTTCCGTCCCGGAAGCGGCGCAGCACGCGCTCGCGCATCTGCTGGGTGATGTCCCCGTGCAAGCGGTCCACGGTATAGCCTCGGGCGAGCAGCGATTCCGTGCATTCGTCCACCGAGCGCTTCGTATTGCAGAAAATGATCGCCAGGCGGGATTGCTCCATGTCGAGCAGGCGGGAGAGCACCTCCACCTTCGAGCGCTCGCGCACTTCGTAGCAGCACTGGTCGATGGTCGAGACGGTCTTGGCCTTTTGGTCGATCTCGATCGTCTGCGCGTTGTTGCCGAACTTGCCGATCAGATGGGTGACACCGCGGCTCATCGTCGCGGAGAAGAACATCGTCTGGCGTTCCTTCGGGATCGCGCCGAGCAGCTCTTCCATCTCTTCGCGGAAGCCCAAGTCGAGCATGCGGTCCGCCTCGTCGAGCACGACGGTCTGGATCTCGCTCACGTCGAAGGAACCGCGGCGCAGGTGATCCATCACGCGGCCGGGAGTGCCGACCACCACCTGCACTCCATCGCGGAGCGCGCGGAGCTGGCGGTCCATCGGCGCACCGCCGTAAACGGGGATCGCGCGGAGCTGGCCGAGCTTCGAGCCCAGACGGTGAACTTCTTCACATACCTGTACCGCGAGTTCGCGGGTGGGGCAGAGGATCAGCGCCTGCGGCAGCCGCTTCTTGAAATCGAGCTTCGCGAGCAGCGGCAGCGTGAAGGCGGCGGTCTTGCCGGAGCCGGTGTGGGAGAGGCCGAGGATGTCCTTGCCGGTCAAGGCGACCGGAATCGCCATCGCTTGGATGGGCGAGGGACGTTCGAAGCCAAGGGACTCGACGGCGGCGAGAAGCTCGGGGGACAAGCCGAGTTCGGAGAAAGGCGGTGTTTCCATAACGGGATATCAGGCGGTTCAAGGACGGGTGATCCTGGAAGCCATACCCATACGCCTCCGTGGATCGAACACCCCGCAACGGCGGGGCGCGGAGACTGGCGGCTTTTCCCGATCTGACAAGAAACATTTTCCCGGAACGTCCGGCCGTCAACGGACGGTCTTCACGTTCACGAATTCCTTGATCCCGTGTTCGCCGAGCTCCCGGCCCCAGCCGCTGTCCTTCACCCCGCCGAAGGGGAAGCGCGGATCCGACACAACCTGGGCGTTGATCGCCACGGTCCCGGTTTCCAGCGCAAGTGCAACGCTGCGGGCACGCGCTTCGTTGCCGCTGAAGACGGCGGCGCCCAGTCCGAAGGGCGAACGGTTGGCGAGTTCGATCGCTTCCTGCATGTTCTGTACCCGCGTCACCGCCGCCACCGGCCCGAAGGTTTCCTCGTCGAAGACCCGCATGCCCGGAGTCACCCCGGCCAGCAGGGTGGCGGGATAGTACGGACGATCCGGGAGCCCCGCATCGTCCGGAATCGCTCCGCCCAGCACCAACTCCGCCCCGGCGGCAATGCTGTCCTTCACCTGAGCGTGGATATCATCCCGCAGGTCCGCGCGCGCCAAGGGCCCCAGCAGGGTTTCCTTCTCGAAGGGATCCCCGGGCTGGTAGCGGGCTAGCTCATCGCGGAACAAGCCGAGGAATTCCTCGTGGACGGGAGCAGCCACCAGGAAACGCTTGGCGGCGATGCAACTCTGGCCGCCGTTGACCATGCGGGCGGCGGCGCAGGTTTTCGCCGCCGCCCTGAGGTCGGCGTCCTCGAGCACCAGGTAAGGATCGCTACCACCGAGTTCGAGGACGGATTTCTTGAGGTGCTTTCCCGCTGCCGCCGCGACCTTCCGGCCGGCCGCGGTGCTACCGGTGAAGGTCACCGCCCGGATCCGGGAGTCTCCGATCAGGGCTTCCGCCTCCTGGCCCGAGACGAACACGGCCTTTACGAAGTCCTGCCCTCCGAAGGCTTCGCCCATGAGGGACACGATTGCCTTCGCGCAGCCGGGGACATTCGAGGCGTGTTTCAGGAGGATCGTGTTGCCAGCCATCAGTGCGGGTGCCGCGAAACGGAAAACCTGCCAGAAAGGGAAGTTCCAAGGCATGATGGCCAACACGGGGCCCAAGGGTTGATGAACCACCGTGGCCCCCTCCCGGCTTTCCGGAGCAAGCATTGCTTCGCCATGGGCGGCATAGTAGCGGCACACCGCCGCGCACTTGAGCACCTCCCCTTGTCCCTGGGCCACCGGCTTGCCCATCTCTTCCGCCATCAGGCGGGCAAATTTCCCGGCCCCGGTTTCCAGGAGGCTGGCTGCCCGCTCCAAGCCTCCCGCGCGCTCGGCGAATGAAAGGGAGCGCAAGATCTCGAAAGCGGTGGAGACCGGCGAAACGGGGTCGGACATGTTCCCACCTTGGACCGCTCCCCTCCCTCCCGCAAGCAGGCCCGCCGCGCCGTGCAGATTGCCAATATGGAGGACCGCACGAAAGGTTCTAACATCATCATAATTCTATGAACTCCAACGGTTTGTTCCCCTTAGGGTCGCGCAGGATCGCCTTTTGCTAAAAGAGAGCCTAGCCATGAAAAAGACTGCCAAGAAGAAAGCTCCCGCCTCCGGCGCAGCTACCGAAGTCATCCGCATCGGCCTCGACGAAAAGGTCCGCAGCCTGGCGGTGAAGCATCTCGCTGCCATCCTCGCCGATCAGCATGTGCTCTACACGAAGACCCGGAACTTCCACTGGAACCTAACAGGGCACCGCTTCCACACCCTCCACGAATTCTTCGAGAAGCAGTACGACGCCTTGGCGATGGCCATCGACAAGACCGCCGAGCGCATCCGCATGCTGGGTGCGGCCAGCCCGGGCTCGATGCAGGAATTCCTCGCGCAGGCGACGCTGAAAGAAACGCCCGGTGCCCTGCTGAATGGCGATGACGCCATCGCAGCGCTCCGCGATGACCACGAATCAGCCGCACGGGTGGTCCGCAAGGCGGTCGATTCCTTGGACGATGCGGGGGATGCGGGAACCGCCGACTTCCTCACCGATCTTCTTCAGGCTCACGAGGAGGCGGCCTGGATGCTGCGCAGCTTCCTCGACTGAACGACCTCCCACCCCCCCATCCGAACAAAAGCCCGCTCCGGCTGCTGGCCGGAGGCGGGCTCTTTGCTTCGTGGAAGCGCGGGAGCTCAGCGGGCCGCCGCATCCTCGATCTTGTCGCCCACATGTTCGACATCCTGGCCGAAACCCTGGGCTGTCCTGCAGGAATTCAGCCCGAGGGTTGCGATACCCAATACCAAGCAAAGAAGCCAAACAGGAACGGCGAATGTCCTGCCATCCTTCCGGCAGGCGCTGTAGCGGAATAGAATGATGGGATTCATGACAAAGCTCTTTTCGCAAGCGGCGAACCAATCCTCCGTTCTTTAGGATCCGATCTGATTATCAGGATGTTATGCTAACAGCCCTTTCTCCGATCTCCCTGCTTCTAAATGCAAATCGCAACAACTCCTCTCCGCTCCCGCACTGTTGGGCAAAATGCAACCATGCGGCCCGGGCCGTTGTGTTTTGCATGCGCCAACAGCTCCGGAGCGTGAATGCCGGGACGCCTCCCGCTGGCAACCAATGGATTACATTGCCACCCAAGGAGGCACGTCATCTGTTAGGAAAGGCCATGGCCTTGTACTGGCTTCTTCTCAATCGCGGTTCCGGCGGCAATGACCGCGGTCTCGATCCCCGCCAGCTTTCACGGACGGTGGAGAGCATCTTCGCCGAGCAAGGTCACGAGGTCCGTTCCTCCATGGTAGAACCG
>CBIHMP010000011.1:0-28499 GCA_966211015.1 uncultured Luteolibacter sp.
AACCAGTTGATCTTCTCCCGCTCCCTCACCACGTCCCCGACCACCGCCACCGCGGGTGATCCGAAATCGGCCCGCTCCGCAATGTCCGCGATGTCGGCCAAACTCCCGGTGATCGTCTTTTGAGAACCCGTGGTGGCCCAGCGGGTCAGGGCGATCGGTGTGGCCGGATCCGCCCCGCCGGCAACCAGCGAGGCCGCGATTTCCCGCAGGCGGGCCATCCCCATGACGAAGACTTTGGTCCCGGGAGTCCGGGCCAGGTGCGCGTAATCGATCGAGCTCTCCTCCTTCGTCGGATCCTCGTGGCCGGTAAAAATGGTAAGCTGCGAGCAATGATCGCGGTGGGTCACGGGAATGCCCGCATAGGCAGGACCGCCGATGGTGGAGCTGATGCCGGGTACGATCTCGAAAGCCACACCCGCCTCGGCGAGTTCAGCGGCTTCCTCCCCGCCGCGGCCGAAGATCATGGGGTCGCCGCCCTTCAGGCGCACCACCTTCTTGCCCGCGCGGGTCTTCTCCAGGATCAGCGCATTGATACCGTCCTGGGAAAGCGTGTGGTCTTTCGCGCGCTTGCCCACGTTGATCTTCTCGCAGTCCTTCCTCGCCCAGCGGAGGATCTCCGCGCTGCTGAGGGCGTCATAGACGAGCACGTCCGCCATTTCGACGCACTCTCTCCCGCGCACGGTGATCAAACCCGGATCTCCGGGACCAGCGCCAACAAGGTAACAAATGCCGGGAGTGCTCATTTCAAGGAATCGAAAACTTGGCGCGCGACTTCCAGAGGGTCATGACCGCTTGCCCCGGCGGAAGCGGGTTTCCCCCCCTCCTCCGGAAACAGCCGCGCATCCATGCGCAGGATATCGCCCTCGAGGCGGGTGACCACACCCACAGGCGTGCTGCAGCCGCCTTCCAGCAGCCGCAGGAATTCCCGTTCGGCGCGTACGCGGGTGAAAGAAGGCTCGTGGACGATGGCAGCCACCAAGGCGGCGGCAGCCTCATCGCCCTTGCGGATTTCGAGGCCGATCGCCCCCTGACCTGCCGCCGGGAAAAACACATCCTCATCCAGCGGCGAGAAATACAACATCGTTCCTCCGACCAGGGACGGATAAATCATGCGATAGCCCAGGCGCGTCAAACCCGCCTCCGCGAGCAGCAAGGCATCGTAATTCCCCTCCGCCAGCTTGCGCAGGCGGGTCGGCACATTCCCGCGCAAGTCGATCACGCGCAGATCGGGCCGCAGCCATTGCAGTTGCTTGGCACGGCGGACGGCACTGGTACCCACCACCGCACCGGCAGGAAGACCGTCCAGCCCGCCTTGGGTCCGGGAGACCAGCACGTCACGGATGGGTGCCCGGGACAATACGCCCGCAATCTCGAATCCCGGGTCGATCACCGTCGGCACGTCCTTGAGCGAATGGACGGCGATGTCGATTTCTCCCGCGCTCAGCGCCTCCTCCAGCTCCTTGGTGAAGATCCCCTTGTCGGTGCCCTCCGCCTTGGCCACCTCGCTCAACGCCACGTCGGTGCGGCGGTCGCCGGTAGTGCGGATCACCCTGCGCTGCATCCGCAGCTCGGGAAAGGCCAGCGACAAGGCGCGCTCGACGGAGGCGGCTTGGACCAGCGCGAGATCGCTCCCGCGCGTGCCGATGGTGGTGTGTTGGATCTCTTCGCTCACGTCCCGGGTAAATTCAGCTTGCTCAGTTCTTCCTCGATGATGCGGTCACACTCGATGATCTGCTTTTCCCGCCGGATGCGGGCCTCGATGGCGAGTTGTTCGAGGGTGTCGATGTCGTAAAGGTACACCTCCTCGATCTCGCCACAGGCCGGATCAATGTCCCGGGGCACGGCGATGTCGATCAGGAAGAGCGGCCGGAACTTGCGGATCCGCCGCACCGCCTCGATGTGATGCGGCAAGACCACCGGATGCGGGGCGGCGGTGGAGGAAATCACCACGTCCACCCCGGCAAGCACGGATTGCCATTCGTCGAAATGTACCGCCCGCCCGCCCATCTCCTCGGCAAGGCCGACCGCCTTGTCATAGGAACGGTTCGTCACGAAGACGGTCGTGGCCCCGCGCGAAACAAGTGCCTGGGCCGTTTGGCGGCTCATCTCCCCCGCACCGATGACGATGACGCGGCAACCCGCCAGCTTTCCGAAAATCTTCTCCGCCAGCTCCACCGAGGCCCCGGCCACGGAGGTCGCGCCTTCCTGGATGCGGGTGTCCGTCCGGACCTTCTTTCCGATACCGAAGGCTCGCTGGAAAACGCGGTTCAACACGCCGGAGGTCGCTCCGGCATCGAGTGCCTGGCGGTAAGCCTCCTTCGCCTGGCCGAAGATCTCGGTCTCTCCCAGCACCATCGAATCCAGCCCGCTGACCACCCGGCACAGGTGTTTCGCGGCGTGGAGGCGGTGGTGCTCGTACCAGTGGGGATCCGAATCCGCACCGTGCGCTTGGGCCAAGCGTCGCCGGAGTTCGGCGGCGGCCTGCTCCGCATGATCCCCCGCGAGATAGAATTCGGTCCGGTTGCAGGTGGAGAGCACCACGCTTTCTTCCAGCCCCTCGATCTGGAGGAGTTCCCTGGCGGAATCCCCAAGCTTGCCCTGGGGCACGGCGAAACGCTCGCGAACCTCGACGGGCGCGGTGCGGTGATTCAAACCGACGCAGACGAGTTCCATCACACCAGGGCGAAAACCGAAAGGGAGAGCACGAAAAGCAATACGGCGGCCATCGCCGTCCGGCGCCCCGTCAATCCCCGCACTTGCCGGATCGAGAGAAGCGCGGCGTAGCTTACCCACACCGCGGATGCCGCAATCAGGTGCGCCGTGCCGCCCTGCCGCTGCATCACGAAACCGGCGATAACCCCCACGCTGAGCAGGAGCACCCCGATCCAGAGGAGACGAATCATGGATTTTAGCAATTCCCGCACCGGCGGAAGATTGCGGAAGAGACCGGATTGCAGGTGATGATCTTTCAACTGGCGGTCCAATACCAGGAACATCACCCCCGCGACGGCGGCAAGGGCCAGCGCCCCGTAGGAGAGCACGGACATCGCGGCATGTGTCTCCCGCCAGGCATCCGTCGCAGGAAGCCGCTCCGGATCGGAAATCCACACGCCCGGCAGGAGCGCCAGGATCTGGATGATGACTACCAGAGGGGCCGTGAAAACGCCCAGCAGGGAAAGCCGGTACGCAGGACCTACCGCCAGATAGAAAAGCGTGAGGGACCAGGCGAGAAACGCGAGGATTTCCCCCATCCCCATCAGAGGACAAGCTCCGCGCGCCTGCCCGCGGAGGTAAAGGAACCCGATCTGGGCCAAAAAAGCGGCGATGATCCAAATGACCGTCCAGCGGCTGCGGGTGCCGCGGTGCACCGTCCACATCCCCGTGATACCCCCCGCGGCAGCGAGGGCGGTTGCAGCGATCAGAAACCAGCGGTCCACCCCCCTCCCTTGCCGCCCATTTCCCCCCTGCGCAAGCCCGCAGTCCGCTCCTCGGGCGCGCGGCGGGAAATTTCAGCACATCCCGGTGTTTCAAGGTCTCCGGACGGAGTGCCGGTTCCTGCCACTCCTTGACAAATAACTTCCGTTTCCCCAGGGGAGGCCCGCGTGAAAACCTCCTACTTCAAGTTCCTGGCGGCCGGTTTCGTATCTGTGGCCTTACCCGGCTGCGTGCAGTTTCACAACCTGCCCACCGACTACACCGGACCTGTCGCCATCATCCGGGGCACCGCCGCCCAGAAGAACGTCTTCAAGGGAGAGGCTTTCAGAGTCACGAAGGTGGACGGCAAGCAGATACCCGGTCGCGGCGCGGTCGCCACCCCGACCGGCGGCGGTCCGGTGCTCGCCGTCCAAGACCCGGAAGTGCGCGTGTTGCCGCAACCGGTGACCCTCACCCTTACCGGCAGCACGATTTATGCGGCCGATGGTCCGGCCCTTGTGGATGGCATGTTCGGAGGTTCGCGAAATGTTTCCGGCGATATCTCTTTCACCCCCAAGGCGGGAGGTGAGTACCGCGTGAAAGGCCTCCTCCACCGCGGTTCGGAGGCCGTATGGCTGGTGGAGGAAAAGACCGGCAAGCAGATCGGGGAGAAGATCACGAGGGCCCGCTAAAGGCCTCTTGGCAATCATCCGGAGGAGGTCCCCGGCCGCATTCCCGGCTTGGCCCGCTCCCCGCCTTGCCTTAGCAAACCGTCCATGCCTTCGCCGGACTCCTTGCGCTCCGCCATCCGCAACGTCGCGGATTTCCCCCAACCGGGAATCGTTTTCAAGGACATCACGCCGATCCTCGGCGATCCGGTGCTTTTTCGCCATGCGATCGCGCTGCTGTGCGAGACCACCGGCGGGCGGAAAATCGACAAGGTGGTCGGCATCGACGCCCGCGGCTTCATCTTTGCTTCCGCGGTGGCGGATCGTCTGGGCACGGGATTCGTGCCGGTACGGAAAAAAGGCAAGCTGCCGTGGAAGACGCGGCAGGTGGCCTATTCGCTGGAATACGGCGAGTCCGTGGTGGAAATCCATGAGGACGCGGTTTCGGCAGGCGAAACCGTTTTGCTGGTGGACGATCTTCTTGCCACCGGCGGCACCGCGGGGGCGGCGCTGAAGCTGCTGGAGGATCTCGGCGCGGAAATTGCGGGCGTCAGCTTTCTCATCGAACTCGGCTTTCTCGGGGGCCGCCGGAAACTCGCCGGCCACCGGGTGGAATCGATCCTCGTCTTCGATTAGCCGCTTTGATACCCGCTATGAAACGGAGCCTCCCGTGTGACATTCGCGCCACTTGCCCTGCCAGCCGGATCCGCTACCCTTTCCTTCCGTTTCGCCATTAGTGCCTAGTTCTTAGTCTTTTCCAAGTCATGTCCTGGTCCACCTACGCTTCCTCGCTCATTCGTTATCCTCAGTTCGGCTTCTCGCTGGATACCTCCCTGATGGATCTCGATGACGCCTTCCTCCTGAAGATGAACCCAAAGGTGGAGAAGGCCTTTGCGGATATCGCCGCGCTTGAAAGCGGCGCGATCGCCAATCCGGACGAGGGCCGGATGGTCGGCCACTACTGGCTGCGCAAGCCGGATCTGGCACCCACCAAGGAACTTGCCGAAGCCGTCACCAAGCCTCTCGCCGAGCTCAAAGCTTTCGCGGAAAAAGTTCACACGGGCCGGATCAAGTCCCCGGGCGGCGGCATCTTCCAGCGCATCCTGCTCATCGGCATCGGCGGTTCGGCGCTCGGCCCGCAACTCGTGGCCGAAGCCATCGGCCACGGGGCCCGTATGCCCATCCACTTCTTCGACAATACCGATCCCGCGGGCATTGATCGGGTGCTGTCCGACATCGGGGCGACCGGTCTCGCCGATACCCTTGTCGTCGTGATCTCGAAATCCGGCGGAACCCCGGAGACGCGTAACGGCATGATCGAGGCGAAAGCGGCCTACGACGCCGCAGGGATGGATTTCGGCAAGCACGCCGTGGCCGTCACCGGCACTGGTTCGAAGCTCGATCAATACGCCACGGAGCATGGCTTCATCGCCCGCTTCCCGATGGAGGATTGGGTCGGCGGCCGCACTTCCGTGATGTCCACGGTGGGTCTCGTCCCCGCCGCCCTGCAAGGGATCGACATCGACTCCTTCCTCGCCGGGGCCGCCGCCATGGATGCGGAAACCCGCAAGCCCGATGTCGCCGGAAACGCCTCCATGCGCCTGGCGCTGGCCTGGTATGCCGCCGGCAACGGCAAGGGCGAGAAGGACATGGTCGTCCTCCCTTACAAGGACTCGCTGGTCCTTTTCTCGAAGTACCTCCAGCAGCTCGTGATGGAGTCCTTGGGCAAGGAACACGATCTCGACGGCAACAAGGTGAACCAGGGCATCGCCGTTTACGGCAACAAAGGTTCCACCGACCAGCATGCCTACGTCCAGCAGCTCCGCGACGGCGTGCCGAACTTCTTCGCCACCTTCATCGAAGTCCGCAAGGGGCGCAGCGGGGACTCCATCGAGGTCGAGCCCGGCAACAGCTCCGCCGACTACCTCCAGGGCTTCCTGCGCGGCACCCGCAGGGCCCTCTACGACTCCGGCCGCAAATCGATCACCATTTCGATCCCGGAGGTCACCCCCTTCCACCTCGGCATCCTCATCGCCCTCTTCGAGCGGGCGGTGTCGTTCTATGCATCGCTGGTGAATATCAACGCCTACCACCAGCCCGGCGTGGAGGCGGGGAAAAAGGCTGCCGCCGTTTTCCTCGATCTGCTGGGAGCCGTGCGTAGCCGCCTCATCTCCGAGGCAAAGACGGCCCAGGATATCGCCTTCGAGGTGGATGCCGATCCGGAAGATGTCTATCACTGCCTGACCCACCTCTCCGCCAACGGCGAGGCGCAGATTTCCATCGGTGCCAACCCGGCGGAGGATACTTTCTCCCTTTGAGAGATAGCGCACGCTTCCCGCGTGCATGAAGCGGCAGGGGCTCTCCGGGAGCCCCGATCGACCCCCGTGAGCTTGGCTCCCGGGGGTCTTCCGTCCTTCCACATAAGATCATATTTTCCCATCGCCGCGCGGGCTGGGGCCGGTTCATGCTGCACGCCATCATGACCAAGCTCGGAAAGATCGTGTTCACCCTCGTGGTCCTGCTGCTGGCGGGATTCGCCGTGACGAGGATGCTCGGCAAGAAAGAGGGACGGCTTCGCACCACCCCGTCCCCGCATCTCTCTTCGCAGGAAGCGCGGGACGGCGGAAGCGACGGAGGGGAAGTCGCCGCTTTCGACTTCATCGCTCCCGGAAAGGCGCCTCAACTCCCCTCGCCGCGACCCTACACGCCGCAGGACAACACCATCGCGATCAACCTGTCGGAATACGCCGGCTATGCCGGGCTGATCGCCGCAAACGGCGGCTTGGAAGCCGACGAGAACTCCTGGTTCGCGAAGAACGGCGGCTTCAAGCTGAAGATCACCCTCAGCGAGGAGGACTCTTGGGCGGATCTCCAGGACGGTAAATTCGCGGCCACCGCGACCACCGTGGACGTGCTCTCGAATTACGGCCGCCAGTGGCAATGCGTGGTGCCCGCGCAGGTGTCTTGGTCGCGCGGTGCCGACGGCATCATCGTGCGGAAGGACATCAAGCGCGTGAACGACCTCAGGGGCAAAACCATCGCCACCGCTCCTTTTAGCGAAGCGGAGTTTTTCATCCGCTATCTCGCCCAGGAAGCAGGATTGCCGGTGAAGCGGCTCGACGGCCCGGAGCAAGCCCGGAACCCGGAAGCAGTCAACCTCGTCTTCCTCGAAGATGCCTTCGACGCCGGCGACGCCTTCCTTGCCGATTTGAAATCCGGCGGTCGCACGCTCGACGGCTGCGTGACCTGGGCGCCGAAGACGACGGAGATCGTGGAAGGATCCGGTGGCGACGCGCGCCAGCTCGTGGACAACCGCAACCTGCTGGTGATCGCCGACATCCTGGTCTTCAACAAAGGGTTCGCGCAGGCGAAGCCGGAGATCGTGGAAAAGATCGTGGAGGGGATGCTGCTCTTCAACGACCGGGTGCGTGCCAATCCCGAAAGCCACCTCCAGATCATCGCCAACGCCTTCAAGCAGTACGAGTGGACGGTGGAGGACGCCCGCGAGGAACTGGCGAAAGTCCATCTCTCCAATCTCCCGGAAAACCTGGCGTTCTTCCGCGGCCCCATCGACGCCGCCGGGTCCTTCGCCTCGGTCTTCCAGACGGCGAATCTCGCCTACGGAGCCGAGCTCCAGCCCTCGCCCGTCGCCGCGTCTTTCTTCGCGGATACCAAGGCGCTCGAGGCGATCGAAAAAGCGGGCACCCTTTCCTCCCAGGTCGCCTCCATCCAGCCGATCAAGACCAGCGATCAAGCGCCCATCGAGCAGGACCCCCTGCTCACCCGGGACATCCGCTTCTATTTCCTGCCGAACAGCGCGCAGCTCGACATGGGAAAGAAGGAGAACCACGACTACCTCGCAAACGTGAATCACCTGCTGGGTGTCTCGCCCGGCTCGATGATCTTGCTCCGCGGCCACGTGGACGACCTCCAAAAGGAAACTTTCCGCAAGCAGGGCGAAGCTTTCCTTCGCAAGATGTCCCTGAAGGCCTTGGAGCTTTCCAACCAGCGGGCGGAGGAAGTGAAGAAGCGGCTGATCGAAAAATATCCCTCCATCACCCCGGATCGCTTGGAGATCGTGGGCCGGGGCTGGGAGGAACCCGCAGGAAAGAAACCCGAGCTTAACCGCCGGGTGGAGGTGCAGTGGTTCACCGTCGAGTGACGGATGGAAGCCGCCACGTGAACAGCGCCCGAAACCCGTTGCTCATGCCGTCTTTCCCCGTTCCACTTCTCCCATGACCGGAGTCGAGAAATTGAAGGCCTTCGCGAAGAGCCCGCACCACGCGTGGCTCGGGCTCCTCACGCTCGGTGCCGGCCTCGCGAGCCTCAGCGGGATCGGCATCGTCGCCGGGGCGGCAGTCTATGCGCTGGGCTGGATCTATCTGCCGGACTCGCGGCTTTTCAAGACCTGGCTGGCCGCGCGCAAGCAAGGCGACGATAGCTCCAAGCTCCGCGATTTCCTCTACCAGCGCCGCCGGATCTACGACGCGCTCCGGGCTTCCACCCGCAAACGCTACGATCTGTTGGCCGGAGAGATCGGGGAGCTCCAGGAGGAGTTCAAGCGCGACCCCCGCCTGAACGCCGAGATCGTCCGCCAGCGTTCGGAGCGCCTGTCGAACCTGGCCTGGACCTACCTCCGCCTCCTGCACACCGGGGAAATGCTCGAACGCTTCATCGAGACGGAGGACCCGGCGGAATTGACGAGGAAGATCGCCGCGATGGAGAAAGAGCTGTCGGCCATCGCTCCCGGCAGCAAGCCGGGTCTAACGGAGTCGATTCGATCGCGGTTGGAGTCCTTGAGGTCCCGCCTCGAAAAACGGCAGGGAGCGGAGGAAAGCCAAGCGCTCACCCTTTCCGAGCAGGAGCGGATCGCGGAACTGGTGAAGCTCTTCCGCGCCGATCACCTCGCCAGCCGCGACGCCGGGGCCCTCTCCCATGAAATCGACGGGGCGGCCGTGCAGCTCGACCGCACCAAGGACTGGCTCCGCGGCCTGGAATTCGACACCTCTCCTGCGGACGTGCCGGAGGAACTCGCCGCGGCCGCGCCCCTGAAGGTCGGAAACTGAGATAAATTTGCAAGTTCCGGCCGAACCTGATATACACACATCATCCGATATGAGCGATCCCTCCGATCAACATCAGCTTGCGGAAGAAATCCGCGGCCTTCGCGAGGATCTCCGCAAGGGGCTTCGCAACGCCCTCTGGGTCTTCTCAGGCGCGGTCATTCTGGTCTGCCTTGTCTTCGGCCCCCGGTTTTCCTGGAACAAGGAATTCCTCGCCATCGGAGCTGCCCTCGCCGCCCTGTGCATCTTCCTGTATCTCGTCGGGCTCGTCTTCCAGGTGATCCTTAACGCGAGGCTGCGGAAACGCCACGAGCGGGAGAATTTCGCCATCCTCTCCGGTCGAACCGCAGCCGCCCGCAGGCCGCGGTGAAGGTGCGTTTCACAGCGCTCCCCTCCGCCTCAGCCCCGGCCAGCTCGCCAGCATCAATCCCGCCGCGGCAAGCGACATCACCAGCGTGGCGACCCACAACAGCGGCGGGCTATATTGATAGAGCGCGATGCCAAACGCAGGTCCCACCATCGTCGCGACGCTCCACGAGATGGAGATGACCCCTTGGTAGCGGCCGCGCATTTCATCCGGGGCCAGTGCCGCCATGTAGCCGCTGTTCACCGGCAGCGCGACCATCTCTCCCGCGGTGAAAACCACCATGCTGACTACCAGCAGCGGCAACGTGGCACCGAAGGCATTCAGCCCCATCCCGATGCCGATGACGGCGTAGCCCGCTGCCATCGCCAGCACCGGCGAAATCCGCTTTGTGTAGCTCGTCAGCGGCAATTCCAGGAACACGATCAGGACGCCATTCAGGGCCATGAGCAACCCGTAGGCGCGCTCGTCCAGCCCCGCTCCCTCGGTGGCTTGCAGCCCGTAGCTGCTGCTCATCTGCCAGAAGACCGTGGCGATCAGGAAGGAGGCGCCGACTGCCAGTTGAAACGGCACGTTCCCCCGCATGTGGCGCAGGGCATGGCCCCAGCCGTTGTTCTCCCGCGCGAGCACCGGCCGCCGCTTCAAGCCGACCAGCACCGTCAGCCCCAGGATCAGCGTCGTCGCGGCATCCGCTACGAAAAGCGCGAAGAAAGATTTCTCGGCCATGAAACCCGCCGTAGCCATCCCGGCCGCGAAGCCGAAATTGATCGCCAGCCGCTGGCACGAGAACGCCCTTACCCGGAGCTCCGGCGGCACCAGATCGGCAATCAGCGCGCCTGCGGCGGGTCCGTACATCGCCGTCAGCAGGCCTGTCATGAAGGTGGTGACCACCAGCGCCGGCACGCCGTGCGCCTGGGACAGCATCATCATGAAAACCGCCGCACCTCCGCACGACACCAGCATCGTCGCCTTCCGCCCGATGCGGTCGGCGAGATAGCCTCCGATCACTCCGGAAACCAGCGCCCCCGCCCCGTATGCCCCGAGCGTAAGTCCCGTCGTCCGCACGTCGTGACCTTGCTGCCTGAGGTAAATCGCCAGAAACGGGATCACGAAGTGCCCGAAGCGGTTCACGAGTGTCCCGCTGAAAAGGATCCAGTACTCCCCGGGCAGAGCCCTGAGGTCCTGCCAGAGTGTCGTGTCGAGGGGCTTCGTGTTCATATCGGGCACAAAAAAAGCCCCGTCCACCGGTGAGGCGGACGGGGCGAAAAAGGTTTCGGGAGCCGGTTATCCCATCACGATTTCATCCCGCCGCGCGGTAGAGCCTTTGCGGTGTGCAAAGAGCGGGCGGACAAGCGCGGTGTGATTCCACACGGCGACTTCCAGCCCGTCATACCCGAGGTAAGACGGCTGCATGGAAATGACGGCGGAACGGGGAGTCATGGAATAAGGCGGACCATGTTAGGACGGACCCGGGGAGTCAATCCGGATCTGGGGAGATCTCTTTCTCACCCTCCTTCTTCGCCCGGACGCCCGGCTTCGCCAGGATCTCCACGTACACGGAGGCGCATCCACTCTTCGCGGCATCCTCGATCGCCCGCTCTACATCGCCAGGATGCTTCGGCTCCGGCGCGGCTTCCCCCTGCCCCACCTTGCAGTCGAAGTCCCAGAAATCCACGCCCTCCGGCAGCGGCTTGCGCTTCTCCCGTTTCAGATACTTGCGGAGTTCGTATTTGATCGATTCCACAAGACGTTCCGGGCTTTGATCCTGACCTGTGAGCGGAAAGGTTTTCCTCATGGCGCGCCTTGTGCCCCTGCCCGGCGTCCTTGTCGATTGCCGAACACCCGGGATTTCCCCCCGGGCTGAAGTTTTCGGAGCCGGAAGTTGAAAAGGGCAGCCGCTCTGGTATCAGGGACGGCTTGAAACTCAATCAATCGCACTTCTTCGCCGGGTTACTCATGGGGGCGCCGGCATCGCCGGTCAGCGCGGAGGTGATCGTCTCCCAGCCGCTCGCCCTGAGCCACCGGGTCCAAATCCAGCCGATCCGGGTAAAGAAAACAAATGGCACGACGGCCACCACCCTCGGCGATGCGGCGGAATCCGCCTATATCATCGGGCAGATCAACCGGATCTGGGCGCAAGTAGGCATCCGGATCGATTGGCTGCCTTTCAACGACTACGAGAACGACTTCGCCTACGACGGAACGCCGGCTAATTACACCTCCACCCCGCGGCCCGGGGATCATCTCAATCAGATCGTGGACGGTGCCGGCAGTCCCCCGAAAAGCGCCGATAGCAACGTGATCAACATGTTCTTCGTGGAGATCGTTCCCGGCTTTCCGAAAGTCAGCGACAACACCGCGAACGGCCTGGCATTCCTCGATTTCAATGGAATCGCCGTTCACGTCGGCACCAATCTTCTGGATTTCACGGCTGGCAGGGACGTGATCGCCTCCGTCATCGCCCACGAAATCGGGCACAATCTCGCGCTCCCCCATTTCGACGAAACATCGGACAACCTCATGAACTCCTCCGGCGGGTCTGCGGAACGGCTGGACTTCCTCCAGCGGAACCTGTGCTTCACGGACAATGGGGGCGCGGACGGATTCGAGCTTCTGGAGCCGCTGCCCCAGCCGTCCGGCTATTTGCAATGGGCCTCGACCAATAGCGTTTCGGGCGGGCCGGAGGGGGACGATGACCAGGATGACATCGCCAATGTGATCGAGTTCATGCTCGGCTTGGACCCTCACGGCCCTAGCTCGCTGCCTCCCATTACCCCGGGCGACGGCTCCGCCACCTGGACCATTCCCAAGTACCCCGCTGCAACCGCGGATGGACTGATCTACCAGGCGCAATCGAGCGACAACCTCGCCCTTTGGCTCAATGCGGGGGCGGTGGGCAGCGGCAGCACCGTCATGATCGATAATGCCTACACTCTCTCCGTCCGCCTGAATACCGGGTCCACCCGCCGTTTCACCCGTCTGAACGTGGACTCGGCACCGGCGAACTCGTTTGCCGCGCCGCCCGCGGCGCTGCGGGTTGCCGCGCCCCTTTCGCTCCCCCGCGTCACCCCGGAGCCGGGTTATGCGCGCTCCGCCTTCGACCCGGCGGGTTCCGGGAACTGAACTTCCTAGGCCGGGAAGCCGTAGTTCCCCTCCTTGACCACCGCCGAAATCCGCGCACCCTGCATGCACCGGATGTCCGCCCATTTGAAAACCCTTCAGGCCCACGCGAAAACGGCGCTCAAGCCCGCCGTCCAGGGCCACCTCTCCCCCGCCGAACGGATCGCCCTCTACCGGCGCTTCCTGAAGATCGAAGAGCACCGGATCCGGCTGCGCCACCGGGCGGGGGCCGGCGGTCTGGAGATCGCCGGGGCCCGGGCGGAGCTGCTGGACGTGGTGCTGAGGTCGCTCTTCGACCTCGCGCTCTCGAAACGCAAGGAGGCGCCCGTACTCGCGCTCGTCGCCATCGGCGGGTATGGCCGTGGCACGCTCAATCCGGGCTCGGACATCGACCTGCTTTTCCTGCTCCCCCGCGCTTCGAACAAGCTGCCGGAAGATCTCTCCGCGCTGGTGCAGGAGATCCTCTACCTGATGTGGGATGTCGGCTTCAAGGTGGGCCACGCGTGCCGCTCCATCGCCGAATGCGTCGAGCAAGCCAAGGCCGACCAGGAAAACAAGACGGCGCTCATCGACGCGCGGATGATCGCGGGCGACAAGAAACTCTTCGGCGAGTTCCAAGCCCGTTTCGACAAGGATTGCCTGAAGAAAGGCCAGGAGGCCTTTTTCCAGCTGCGCCGCCAGGATCTGCGCACCCGGCACCAGAAATTCTCGAAGACCGTCTTCCTGCAGGAACCGAATGTGAAGGAAGGCTGCGGCGGCATGCGGGACTATCACAATATCCGCTGGGTGGCCCGGGTGAAGCGCGGCAGCACCGACCTGCGGAAGCTGGTGGAGGACAAGCTCCTCACCACCACGGCGCTCCGGCGGGTCGAGGCCGCCTACGACTTCCTCAATCGTGTCCGCAATGAACTCCACTACCAGGCGGGCCGCGGCAGCGATCAGCTCACCCTCCGCTTGCAAGGCGTGGTGGCCACGAATTTCCGGTACCCGCAGCGCAGCATCCTGCGCAGGACGGAAGCTTTCATGCGCGACTATTACCGTCACACGCGCAGCCTCTACCAGCACACCGGCTCGCTGATGGAGACCTTCGAGATCGAGCAGGAGGAACTGGCGGACACGGGCCTGAAGTCCTTCCTGATGCTCCGGCAGAAGAAGCGGGAAGAGTTCGACGGCTTCATCGCGCGGGAAGGCCGCATCTACCCGATGCACAACGAGATCTTTGAAGAGGATCCGAACCGCATGATGCGGATGTTCCAGCACACCCAGCTCCGCGGCCTGCGTCTCAGCCCGCCCATCCGCCGCCTGATCAAGGCGCACCGGGAGGATGTGGACCGGCCCTTCCGCTACTCGAAGGCCAACCGCGAGACCTTCCAGGCGATCCTGGAACGGAAGGGCGACGTGGCGCGCACCCTGCGGCAAATGCACCGGGTCGGATTCCTCGGCCGTTATCTGCCGGAATTCGGCGCCCTCGATTGCCTCGTGCAGCACGAGTTCTTCCATCGCTATACCGCGGACGAGCACACGCTCCGCTGCATCGAGGAACTCGACGCCCTGGTCGGCAACGAGGATCCCCGCAGGGAAATCTACCGCCGCCTTTTCCACGAGGCCGAGGATCCCTACGCCCTCTACCTCGCCCTGATCCTGCACGATACCGGCCGGGCGGAGAATGTCCGCGAACACACCGATGGCTCGGCAATGCTCGCTTCGCGCCTCTGCAACCGCCTGCAGGTCCACGGGCCGCGGCGGACCCTGATCATGTTCCTCGTGGATCACCACCTTACGTTCTGGCGATTCGCGACCACCCGGAACATCGAGGATCCGGACGTGATCGCAGAGTTCGCCCGGATCGTGAAAACCAAGGCCCGGCTCGATCTGCTGCTCCTCTTCAGCTACGCGGACTCGAACGGCACCAACACCGAAACCTGGTCGAGCTGGAAAGAGACCCTCATGCTTCAGCTCCACGCAAGCACGAGGCTTTTCCTGAAGGAAGGGAAGGAACGCTACGCCGCCTCCATCCGCACCGAGAAGAAGGATCTCAAGGAGCAGGTGAAGGCGCAGCTCAAGGACGAGGACGCTGCCGTGGAGGAGCACTTCCGCCGCACGCCCGACTCCTACTTCCGCTTCCGGGACGCCGCCTCCGTCGCCGCACACGTGAAGGCGGTGCTGCGGCTGGATGCGAGAAGGGACGAAGCCTTTGCCTGCTCCCTCCAATGGGTGGACATGCCCGAAAAAGGCTACACCGAACTCGTCATCGCAACCCACGACCGGCCTCTGCTCCTGGAAAAAATCTGCTGCGCCCTTGCCTCGGAGGAATTGAACATTCTTTCCGCGGACTTCTTCACCCGCAGCGATGGCGTCGTCCTCGATATTTTCCGCGTCTGCACCACCAACTTCGAGCCCGTGTCGGATCTCGCGCTGCGCAAGCGGCTTTCCACGACTCTCCGCGAGGTGGGGCTGCTAGAGAAATACGAGCACGCGCGTTATTTCCGCCGCCGTCCGAACCTCCTCCGCCCGAAAGATGACCACGGCATGGCCTTTCCGGTCCGCGCCTACGTCTCGAACGACCTGCATCCGAATTGCACCGCCATCGAAATCCAGGCCGTGGACCGTATCGGCCTGCTTCACGATCTCTTCCACGCGATCAATACCCACGGCCTCAATACCGCCAATGCGCGGATTTCCACCGAAAAGGGGGCGGCGATGGACACCTTCTACGTCACGACCCGGGAAGGCGGGAAAGTGACCGACGACCAGCTCCTGCTCCGGCTTCAGGACAGCATCGAGGACTTGATCGGGAAGAGGGACGGTTGAAGCGGCAGATTTGAAATGGAGACGCCCGCGAATTGCGAAAAACTGTGAAGAACTTTCGCGGTTTTAGAGGGATTTAATCCTCGCCAACCCTCTATTTAAGGGCATTTTGACTAGACCGCTCCGGTGCACTCACGCAGGAGCGGTAACTAGCCGGACCAAGCGGCTTGTCATTATGTCGGTCTGAATTCCGGGGGGACTTCAGGCGACAGACAAGCGGCAGGGGCCGCAAAAACCAGAAAGAACGCGAGTCGGAGTTCCGGGGGGGATGACGGCTCGCGTTCTTCTTTTTTACGTCCCGTACCTGGAGCTCTTTCGACCGGCTTGGTTTTTCCCAAGAATCTTTGTTTCCCGTCGGCCCTGCGGGAGCCGGAGTTTTTTTCGCCTTGATCCGGCCGCTGCCCTTCCCTACGCCTCGCTCATCCTTGCGCTTCGGAAACGGTCTCACGTCCTGAAGAAGCTATTCCAAATCCTGCTGGTCTCATTGGGCTGCCTGCATCTCGCCGGCGGTCCTTATTCGCTCATGCAGGCCTACGCTTGGGCGGGGATGCTGGTCACCTATTCGCAACAGGACGGCCTGCTCGAAGGGGCGAAGAACACCTTCAGCGGGGAGAAGCCCTGCGAGCTCTGCTGCAAGATTGCAGCCGCAAAAAAAAGCGAGCCTGCCCGGGAAAAGAAGGAAGCACCCGTCCCGCCCTCCACCGGCAAGTTGCTCCAGGAATTTCTCCTTTCCGGCACCGTCTCCGTGGAGCCGCCGCGCTTTAATTCCTTCGTAGTGCCCGCGTTTCCGGGAGTCCTCGTGCCCGTTGAAACCGCCGGTGCTTCCCCGCCGGTACCGCCTCCGCGGGATTTCGCCTGAGACAGGCCGGGCGTTTTCGTCCGGCAGTTGACCAGCGGCAGCTCTGCCGCCGGATGCGGGCTTTGGCTGCCCGCTGATCTTCCTTCCGCCTGCAAAGCCTTGGCCGTGGCACTCCTGTGCTCCCCTGTGCTCATTTCGACACTTTCCGGCCTCGCACTTACCGGAACTCCGGAAGCGCAAGGATAAGGGGCCGGCCTCCCGTCGGGAGCCCATCAGCACCCGGCGGGAGGAAACCCCTCTCTCGTTCATCTTTCCCGCATCGCGCCTGCGATGCTCCTGCTACAACATGCATTCCATCAAATCCGGCCTTATGGCCCTTGCCGCATTCACCGGCACCTTCAGTTCCTCCGCCCTCTCGGAAACCGTCCAAGAACTCGATGCCTTGGTCATCGAAGCAGGGGCGCCTGAAGATGAGGCGCAGTCCCCCTCCCTGACCGTTCCCACCGCCGGAGCAAGCCGCGCGGATCTGGAGAAAACTCCCGGCGGCGTGGAGGTCATCGATCCGGAACGCTACCTCACCGGCCGTGCCAGCACCGTGGCGGATACCTTCGCGCTCTCCGCCGGGGTTTTCGCCCAACCCCGCTTCGGATCAGATGAAGCCCGCCTTTCGATCCGCGGCTCCGGCCTTCAGCGCACCTTCCACGGGCGCGGCCTCCGCGTCCTGCAGGACGGCGTGCCGCTAAACCTCGCCGACGGCGGCTTTGATTTCCAAGCGCTCGACCCGCTTTCCGCCTCCCACATCAACGTGTGGCGCGGCGCGAACGCGCTCGCCTACGGCTCCTCGACGCTGGGCGGCGCGATTGACTACGTCTCCCATACCGGCCTGACCGCGCCCGGCTTCTCGGCGCGCCTCGAGGCGGGTTCCTTCGGCTATTTGCGCGGCCGGTTGGCAGGGGGCTTCAGCGAAGGATCGCGCGACCTCTATCTAAGCCTCTCCCATCAATCGCAGGAAGGATTCCGCAAGCACGCGGACCAGGACAATCAGAGGCTCTACGCGAACTTCGGCTGGCAGCTCTCGGACAACATCGAGACCCGCCTCTACCTCACCTCCGTGATGACCGACTCCGAACTCCCCGGTAGCCTGACCAAGGCCGAACTCGAACTCGATCCCCGGCAGGCGGCCCCGGGCCATATCGCCCTCGATCAGAAGCGCGATTTCGAGCTCTTCCGCCTGGCCAGCAAGACAAGCGTCCGAAGCGGAGACAGCTCCCTCGATTTCATCGCCGCCTGGACCTACAAAGACCTCGACCACCCGATCTTTCAGGTAGTCGATCAGGAGTCTAACGACGGCTTGCTCGGGGTGACTTTCACGCACACGAGCGACCTCTTCGGGCGCGGGCAGCGCTTCCGCACGGGGGTGCTTTTCCTCCGCGGCGAAACGGATGCCGCGAACTACGTCAACACGGGCGGCCATCGCGGGGCCCTGATCCAGCAGGACGAGCAGACTGCGACCAACTGGGAAGCTTTCGTGGAAGAGCAGCTCGAGCTTGGCGCGGGATTCACGGGTATCCTCGGGGCCGCCGTTTCCCGTAATGAACGCGAGACCCGCCGCGTCTTCGGCCCCACCCCGCCGAACAGCAGCTACGACCGCACCTACGAGAACTTCTCCCCGAAGGTAGGCCTGCGCTGGGATGCGGATGAAAGCAGGAGCGTTCAGGTCTATGCCAACGCCAGCGGCAGCTACGAGCCCCCCTCCTTCAGCGAGTCCGGTACCGCCGTGGTGGCGAACCGGGCGCAGGAGGCCACCACCTACGAGATCGGCACCCGCGGCACGCACGGCTTCCTCCGCTGGGACGCCTCCATTTATCATGCGGCTATCGAGGACGAACTGCTCGTCGTACAGCTCCCTCCGCCCGCCGCGATCGGTGCCACCGGCACCATCAATGCGGAGAACACCATCCACCGCGGTGTGGAACTCGCGGCCGAACTCGATCTGCTCGGCTGCCCATGGGACGAAAACGCCGAGCACCGTCTGGTCTTCCGCAGCGCCTGGACCTACGGCGATTTCCGCTTCGACCGCGATCCCACCTACGGCGACAACCGCATCGCCGGCCTGCCGGAGCACCTCATCCGCGGCGAGCTAATGTGGGAAAACGAGAGCGGCTGGTACGCCGGTCCCACCTTCGAATGGGTGCCGGTGGAGTCCTACATCGACCACCGCAATACCTTCTCGGCGGATCCTTACGCCCTCCTCGGCTTCAAGTTCGGCCACCGCGTCGAGGAAGGCATCTCCTGGTTCGTCGAAGGCAAGAACCTCACCGACGAGCGCTACGCCGCCACCACGGGCGTGATCGAGAATGCGAACGGCTCCGACCAGCGGCAGTTCCTGCCCGGCGACGGCCGCGGGGTCTTCACCGGCATCGAGTACCGGTGGTGAGCAGAAAGAGGAACGGCGGCGGGATCGCTCCCGCCGCCGTTCGAATCATTTGGCCCGCTAACCGCTATCAGTGACCGAGCTCCTTCGCCGTCCAAGGCGTGGTACGGTCCTTGTATTTGGCGCGGATCTCCTTCACCTGCGCCGGGGTCACCGCCGAGGCATCGTTCGACCAGCTCTGGCGGACATAGGTCAGCACGTCGGAGATCTTCTGATCGTCCAGATCGATGTGGGGCGGCATCACGTTCGTGAATTCCTGACCGGCCACTTTCACGGGGCCTTGCAGGCCGCCGATGACCACGCGGATGGGCACGGAGGGGTCGTTCACCAGCCACTCCGACCCGTCGAGCGGAGGGAAGGCTCCCGGGACTCCCTTGCCTTCCGGCCCGTGGCAGGCGATGCAGGTGAGACCGTAAACGGCGGTGCCTCGCTCGTGAACGGCGGGATCCACCTTGTGTTTCTTCGCCTTGGGCGCTACCGGAGCCTGGGGAGGCGTATTGAGGCTGGCGATCAGCTTCTTGGCGAAGGCGCTGTCGGATTTCGCAATCTCGTTCGCCAGCGCTTGCTTGGAGGCGGTATCGCCGGCGGCGGCGAAGCGGGACGCCACCTGGTCAATCATCCCGGACGTGCCGGACGAACCTGAAATCTCCGTGAGCGAGACATCGTCGAACCAAGCGGTGCCGGTGGCGCCGCCGTAGCCGCCGAAGAGGCAGTGGACCAGGAGTTCCGAACGGTCGCCGCTCTCGACATCCGTGGAAACTTGCGTCCAGCCGGTGGTCCCTTTCACCCCTTGCGTACGCTCTCCGCCATGCACGTTGAGAAGCGCACCGGGACCGTTGCCCGCAGGCTTCAGGTCCGCCGTTTTGATCCAGGCGGAAAGGCGATAGCGTGTTCCCTTTTTCACGGGCACCGTCACGGCCGCACCGCTATCCGAGTTGTTCGCGGAGCTGATCGAGAGGCTCATGCTGCCATCGCGCCCGTCCGGAGATGCCGTGAGTTTCACGCCGGCTTGGTCGCCGCCGTAGAAGCGGAGGTCGGTCCAGCCGTTCGGCTTGCCTCCGGTGACATCGGAGAAAGCCGGGTTCGGCATCAGGTTCGGCATCTCGGCGGGCGATTGATCGACGCCGAAGCCTGCTGCCACCGCGGCGGCCAGAACTCCCGGTGCCTGCCGGTTCGCGGCGATCTGCCAGCCGTCTTTCAAGGCGACATCACCCGCGATCTTCGACTCGTTCTCCACGAGCAGGGTGTAGAGCGCCTTCCCCGTTTCCATGTCCACGGGGCCTCGGGACATCGCCACCAAGGCGTCTGCAAGGTCACGAGCATCGTCGAGCTGGATTTTTCCGCTCACGACCAGACCTTCCTTTAGCTGGGCCGGAGTGCCGCAGAAGATACCGGCGCGGCGCACGGCGCGCACTCTCGATGCAAGCGCCTGGCCCACGGTGGCCGGTTCCAAGGCATTCAGACCGGCAAGCGCATAGATGGCGTGGGCCGCGGCCCGGTCGCTTCCCGCCGCGATCTCCGCGAGCTTCGGTGCAAAGCTCTTGTTCCCGCTCTCGATCAAAAGCCGCTGGGCGTGGAGGCGCCAGAAGAGGTTCGGATGATTCAGGCCGGCGAGCAAGGAAGCCGGCTTCGCCGGATCGAGTTCGGGGTTGCTGTCGTCGCTCGTCCCCTTCGGGTAGATGCGGTAAACGCGCCCGTGCTGCTTGTCGCGCACCGGTGTCTCGTAGGCATTGCCCTTCCCGTTGCGCGCCTGCAGCCCGGAGGAGGCCTTGCTCGGGGTAGGGTTGTGCTGGATGATGAGGTTGTACCAATCGCACAGCCACACCGCGCCATCGGGGCCGGTCTCGGCGCAGACCGGGCCGGACCAGGCGTCGGCGCTGTTGTAGAGGTTGTTGTTGTGCTGCACGGCCTTGAAGCCGGCGCCTTCGCGACTGATCTGGAAGATCCCGGCGAGCTTGCCCGTGCCTTCCGTGACAAAGGCTGTTTTCTCACGCCAAGGGGCCGGGAAGCGCTCCGCGGTGTAGAAGGCATGGCCCGCGCCCGCCGTGTAGCGGTCGAACTGGTCCACCTGCCGGATGTCCATCGAGCTCGGGTTGAAAATCGGATTGCTGTCCGCGCGCGGCGTGCGCGGCGTCGTGATGCCAGCGGCATCGTAGTCCGCCTTCGCATGGGTGAGGTAGAACGACGGGTTCCCGTTGGCCGTGGAGCCCATGATATCGAAGTCGGACGTCGTCCCGAGGCCCCAGGTGTTGTTCGTCGTCGGCTGGAGGTACTCCATCTGCGACCCGTCGGGCTTGAAGCGGAAAACGCCCTGGCTGAACTGGTGCTGCACGCCGCCCACCGTGCCCTTGAAGCCGGAGTAGCCGATCGTCGCGTAGATCCAGCCGTCATGACCGTAGCGGAGGTTGGAAACGCCCGCGTGGGTGTCTCCCATGTTGAAGCCGGTAAAGAGCACCTCCCGGACATCCGCCTTGTCATCCCCGTTGGTGTCCTTGAGGAAAAGCATGTCGGTGCCGTTCGTGCAAATCACGCCGCCGTTCGCGAAGACCAGCGAGGTCGGGATCGAAAGCTTGTCGGCGAAGGTGGTGAACTTGTCGGCCCGGCCATCCTTGTCCTTGTCTTCGGCGATGATGATCTTGTCGTTGCCCAGATTCCCCGCGTGCAGGTTGTTCGGGTAGTCGGTGGTCTGGATGACGAACGCACGGCCCTTGTGATCCCAGTTCACGAAGATCGGGTTGACGATGTCGGGCTCGGCGGCGAAGAGGGAGAGTTCGAAGCCCACCGGCACCTGGGCCAGCTTCATCGACTCTTCCGGAGATATCGGCTTCTGTGCGCGCGTGATCAGCTCGCGCTTGAGATAGCCGGGGAGCTCGACTTTTTCCTCCTCCAGCTTCGGCAGCTTGAGATTCTGGAGCAGCCGGTATTTGTCGGGGCCCACGCTCCAGAAGATCCCCCGCTTGATGAAATCGTTGAATTCGGCCAGATCCCACACGCGGTGATCGTGGCCTGCCGCGGTGTAGAAGACGCGGCCCTTGCCCTGCTCCCGCACCCAGCTCCACGGCTCCTGATCGCGCTTCTCGAGGATCACGCGGTCATCCCCGTGCTGGTCGTGCACGTAGGTTTCGTCCCACGCCTCGAAGCCGTCGTAACCCTTCATGATCGGGTGGCTCTTGTTGACGTTCGTCACCTTGAACACACCGCTCGTGTGCGACTTGAAGCGCCCGCCCACGAGCTTGATGAACTCCGGCGAACCGCCGTAGCAGGCGGAGGCACAGTGGATGGGCAGGAAAGCTCCGCCCTTGTTCACGTAGTCGGTCAGGGCCTTGAGCTGGTCGGCGGGCATCGGACCGTTCTGGTCCCAGTTCCCGTACATCAGGAGCGCGTCGTATTTCGCCAGCGTACCCGCATTCAATGCCTCGGCCGGATCCTCGGTGTAGGTAAAGTCGATCCCCTCGGTGCCGAGGTGCTTCTTGATGCTCCGGTAGCGCGTCACCGGATCATGGGCGGCATGGACCGCCGTGGGGGCACCAAAGAACAGGACCTCGAGACGCCGGGCCTCCGGTTTCGGCGTGATCAAGGGTTTCGCCAGCACGGCGCCCAGCGCCGCCAGCGGGAGGAGTATCGAAAGTCGTAGGGCTTGCATGAAAGTCGGTTATAGATGGATCGGTGGCGGTTCCCAACGTGCCTCAGGAGGGCGGGTTTTCAAGCTGACGCAGAATCACGCAGAGAGCTTGTAGGATTGCGGGAAACACTTGTATGTTTCTGCCAGTGGACGCTCCTGACAACCTACGCAGATGGATGGAAGAATTGCCGCCGGGGCAGTTCCGGCACCTCTTTGACCACCTTCCCGGCACCCTCTTTTTCGCCAAGGACCGGGAGGGCCGCCTGATGGCGGGAAACCCCGCTTTCGTGAAACGCTGCGGCTTCCTGCGGGAAGAGCAGTTGGTGGGGCTCACCGACAAGGAGATCTTTCCGCCCCGGCTCGCCGACAAATACCACCGCGACGACGAAAAGGTGCTCACCACCCGGCAGCCGCTGCTGGGCCTGATCGAGCTCTTCCCGAATTCGCAAGGTCGCCCGGAGTGGTTCATCACCGACAAGCTACCGCTTTTCGACAAGCACGGCAATGTCTGCGGCCTTTGTGGCACGGTGCGCAGCTACGAGGAGCAACGGGCGGCGATCCAGCCATACCTGGAACTCGCCGAAGTGGCGGAGCATCTGAAGGCCAACTTCCGGGAGCGCCTGGAAGTCGCCGAACTCGCCGAAATCGCCGGCCTGTCCATCCGCCAGTTCGAGCGGAAATTCCGGAAGACCTTCCAGACGACCCCGCGCAGCTATCTGATGCGTATGCGCGTGATCAAAGCCTGCGAACTCCTCGCCGGCTCGAACATGCCCATTACGGAAGTCGCCTTGGAATCCGGCTTCTACGACCACAGCGATTTCTCCCGCCAGTTCCGCAAGCACATGGGACAGGCTCCTACCGCCTACCGGCGCGAGAAGCGCGGCAACGGAACCAAGGCCGCGGCGAGGTGAGCGAAAACCGGTGGCGCTCCCGCCGGATCGGATATTTGCTGGCACCGATGAAACTCCCGATCCTCATGGCCACCGCGCTGCCGCTGTTCTCAAACGTCTTCGCCGGGGTGAAATCCGGACATGCCGAGGCGGAACTGCTGAGCGGGGTCTCCTCGTTTCAGGTCGGCAAGCCGGTCCCGCTCGGCATCCGCTTGAAATTCGACCCCGGCTGGCACGGCTACTGGATCAACCCGGGCGAAGCAGGCATGCCGCTCTCCGCCAAATGGACGCTGCCCGAGGGTTGGAAGGCGGGTGAACTCCGCCACCCGGTGCCCAAGAGCTTCAAGACCGGCGAACTCTCCGGCTTCGGCTACGAGGGTGAGGCCGTTTATCTCGTGGATCTCGTTCCGCCCGCCGGTGCGAGCGACGCGGCCGAGTGCAGGGTGAAACTGTCCTGGCTGACCTGCAACGACAGCGCCTGCGTGCCGGGCGACGTGGAGCTCTCCCTGACGCTCCCGGCAGGCGACGGCTCGCCGGGCAAGGCCGCCGATGTTCTGGCTGCCGCGGAGAAAAAGATCCCCGCGGCACCCGGCGAAGAGGTCTCCCTGAACGTCAAAGAGGCCGGAGACGCCGTGACTCTCCAGATTTCGGCCCCCGAAAGCCTCGATCTGACGGGGGTGAAAGCCTACCCCGCCACGCCCCAGACCCTCGCCGACACCGCGGAGCTCGTTTTTACCCGGACCAATGGCACCTGGACCGCCGAGGTGCCAAAAAATGAATATGCGGAGGGCCCCATCACTCTACTCGATATCGTCCTCGACGGCGGGAAGCTCTCCGCGCCCCTGTCCGTCTCGTGGCGTGCGAAAAAGTGACCGGATTTCCGTTGGACAGCTCGATCTCCCTCGGCACGGTCATCGACGAACCGAAAATCCCCTACCCATCGAAAAAACATGAAACAACACACGTTCCTCGGCGCCGTGGTCGGTGCCATGATCTGCAGTGCCACCGCCTGGGCCGTCGAGCCCGGCGAACCCGCCCCGGCCTTCACCGTCAAGAACACGAAGGGCGAGGAAGTCTCCCTGTCCGACTACAAGGGCAAGGTCGTGGTACTCGAATGGATCAACTACGAGTGCCCCTATGTGAAGAAGCACTACGGCAGCGGCAACATTCCGAAGCTTCAGGAAAACTACAAGGGCAAGGGAGTCGTCTGGCTCTCCGTGAATTCCGCCGCTGAAGGACAGCAGGGCTACTTGGCCGGCTCCGAACTCGCCGCCCGTTCCGAAAAGGAAGGCAACAAGGCCAGCCAGATCGTCCTCGATACCGATGGCACGGTCGGCAAGGCCTACGGTGCCAAGACCACGCCGCAACTCGTCGTGATCGATAAGGAGGGCAAGGTCGCCTACAATGGCGCGATCGACTCCAAGGACACCACCGACGTGGCCGACATCGAAACCGCCGACAGCTACATCTCGATGGCGCTCGATTCCGTCCTCAGCGGCAAGACCGTCGAGAAGGCGAAGACGAAGCCCTACGGCTGTGGCGTGAAATACGCCAAATAAGATCTATCCGGACTTGCACGTCCTGATTTCAAAGCCTCCGGACAACCGGAGGCTTTTTTGTGGGGACCACCCAAGAAAAAGCCCGGCTTTCCTCGCGGAAAGCCGGGCTTCGGAACTTGGATCGGGATTAGCCTTGGGCCGTTTCCGCTTCGATCTCGGATTCGGCAGCCTTGGCCTTTTCATCACGGAGCACGGCGCGGCGGCTCATCTTGACGCGGCCCTTTTCGTCCACGCCGAGGCACTTGGCGGTGATGACGTCGCCCTTCTTGACGACATCTTCCACCCGCTCGGTGCGGCCTTCGGCCAGCTCGGAGACGTGGATGAGGCCGTCCTTGCCGGGCAGCACTTCCATGAAGGCACCGAAGTTCGTGATGCTGACCACCTTGCCGGTGTAGATCTTGCCGACTTCGATTTCCTGGAACATCCGCTCGATGAGCGACTTCGCGCGCAACAGGCCTTCTTCCTTGGAAGCGTAGATGTGCACGGTGCCGTCGTCCTCGATGTTGATCTCGGCGCCGGACTCGGCCTGGATGCCCTTGATGTTCTTGCCGCCAGGCCCGATGAGCTCGCCGATGCGGTCGGCGGGGATCTTCACGGACACGATGCGCGGGGCGTGCGGGCTGAGGTCCTGCGGACCGGACACCGCCTCGGTCATCTTGGCGATGATCGTGGTGCGGGCGGCCTTCGCCATGTGGATGGCTTCCTCAAGGATTGCCATCGGCAGGCCGGGCAGCTTCAGGTCGAGCTGATAGCCGGTGACGCCGCTGTCGGTGCCGCAGAGCTTGAAGTCCATGTCGCCGTAGAAGTCCTCGGAGCCGATGATGTCGAGCAGGGCCTTGTGGGACTTCAGGGTGCCGTCTTCATTCCAATCGGTCACGAGACCGACGGAGATACCTCCGACCGGAGCCTTGAGCGGGACACCCGCGCAGAGCAGCGACATCGTGCCGGCACAGACCGTGGCCATCGAGGTGGAGCCGTTCGACTCCATCACTTCCGATGACACGCGCATGGCGTAAGGGAAGTCTTCCACATCCGGGATCACCGGGGCGATGGAACGCTCGGCGAGCGCGCCGTGGCCGATCTCGCGGCGGTTGATGCCACCCATGCGGCCGCACTCGCCCACCGAGAATGGAGGGAAGTTGTAGTGGAGGATGAAGCGCTTGCTGTCCTCGCCACCGGCGTAGTTGTCGAAGAACTGCTTCTCGTCCGCCGGAGCCAGCGTGCAGAGCCCCATCGCCTGCGTTTCGCCGCGGGCGAAGATCGCGGAGCCATGAACCCGTGGCAGCGAATTCGCTTCCGCGAAGAGCGGGCGCAGATCCCCGATCTGACGGCCATCGGCGCGGAGGCCCTTCTCCATGATGGAGATGCGGAACGCCTTCTTCTGGATGTATTCGAAGACCTGCTCGACGTCGAAATCGGTGGACTCCGGGTAGCGGGCCTTGATCGCGGCTTCCACCTCATCACGGAGGGCGCCGACCTTGCGGGCACGCTCCATCTTGGTCGGAGCGTAGATGGCGTCCTCGATCCGCGAACCGGCGATCTCGTAACCGACTTCCAAAAGCTCTTCCTTGGCGACGGTAAGGGTGTAGTCGCGCTTCGGCTTGCCCGCGAGACGGACCAGTTCTTCCTGGGCTTCCACCAGCTTCTGCACGGCGGCCTGGGCGAAGTGGAGGGCTTTGATGAAGTCCTCCTCGGGGAGCTGGTTGGCGGCTCCTTCGATCATGATGACGTCGGTCTTGTTGCCGACGTAGATGAGGTCGAGGTCGCTTTGTTCGCGATCTTCAAAGACGGGGTTGATGACGAACTCACCGTCCACTCGGCCGACGCGCACCGCGCCGATCGGACCGGCGAAAGGAATGTCGGAGATGGCAAGGGCGGCGGAAGCGCCGTTCATCGCCAGGATATCGGAGTCGTTGACTTGGTCCGCGGCGAGCAGCAGCGCGATGATCTGGGTCTCGTAAAGGTAGCCCTTCGGGAAAAGCGGCCGCAGCGGGCGGTCGGTCATCCGGCAGGTCAGGATTTCCTTTTCGGTAGGGCGGCCTTCGCGCTTGAAATAGCCGCCGGGGAATTGACCGGCCGCGGAGGCCTTCTCCTTGTATTCGACGGAGAGCGGGAACCAGGTCTGGCCCGCCTTCACCTTGGTCGCGGAAACGGCGGTCACGAGGACCACGGTCTCGCCGCAGGTTACCATCACGGCACCATCGGCAAGTTTTGCGATTTTTCCCGTCTCGAAGGAGATCGGGTTCGAGCCGACCTGGCTCGTCACTTTGTGGATGTTCATCTTGTCGGTCTTTCAGTGTGTGTGCCTCCGGCGACATGCCGGAGGCCGTGTTGGATTTCGGACAGGCCCCAAATTCAGGAAAGAGATGGAAGGGCCGTCCGGCGGCGGAAGGGAAAACATTTCCCTCTCAATGCCCGCCGTTTCATGCACGACGGCCACGGGGTTACCGTGGCCGTCGGAGGAAAGGGTTACTTGCGGAGGTTCAGCCCTTGGAGGAGCTTTTGGTAGCGCTCCTCGGAGTTGGCTTTCACGTAGTCGAGCAGCTTGCGGCGCTGGGCGACCAGTTTCAGGAGTCCGCGGCGGGACGAGGTGTCCTTCTTGTGCAACTGCAGGTGACTCGTCAGGTGCACGATGCGCTGGGTCATCAGGGCCACCTGGTAATCGGCGCTGCCGGTGTCGGTTTCGTGGATCTTGTAGTCCGCGAGATTGATGGTGCTTTCGCTCATTTTAATTATCTGTTCGATCCAGCCACCTTGGCCGGTCCGCCCTTGGTCGGGACCGCGGAAGAAAGCGGATTCCGGGCGCAATGCAAGCACGGAAATGACGGGAGGACCGTCATCCCGCGCCCGAAAAGGGAAGACGGTAAAGCAGCCTGGATCCGGGAATCCGCGGTTGCGGTTGCGCTAGGGTACGCCGCTGCCCTGCTGACCCGATGTTTCAACCAGGCTCACATCGTCAATCCAAAGCTTCCCTCCACCGTGGCCGTTCTCAATTCCGAGAGAAGCCGCCCGACGCTTCTGCTCACCGGAAAATTTCAAACCCAGGTTCAGAGAAACAGTTTCCCATTTCGCGGAGGCCTCGCTTTTCGCCATGGTGGACATGAGTAGCTGGCCATTTTCATCGTATAAATAAACCCGCAGATGGCCTTGAAACGATTCGCGTGCCGGTTCGGCCTTCGCCCTGAGGGAGAGACGGAGGGCCTTTTTCACCGGGGATCGTCGGAGACCCTGTTGGAGCTGGAATTGCCCCGCCTTGGGAGTGATCTCCAGCACGGAATTCCCGCTGTCCTCCGGATCTTGCACAACCTTCCCTTCCTCGCAGGCCCAAGGAGCCAAACCCTCCTCGAAGCCGCCGTTTTCCAAGAGTGATTGAACGCTCCGGATTCCCGGTGAAAAGGGGACCGCTCCCGCGGCATTCGCCGCTGCACCAGGCAGCCCAGCCGGTCCCGGTTCCTCAACCCTGTCGGAATCCTTCGGTTCCGGGTGGCGGACGGAGAAGATGGAGGCCGAGTCGCTCCCCTTTGCCGATTCCCTCGAAGCTCCGGGCTTCACCGAGGGAGCCTTTGCTCCCGGAGGGCGGGATACGGCAGTCACAGGCCTCACTCCGTCACGAGACTCCGCCGTCGCACCATCCGGGATCCGTACCGCCGAAAACTCCCTGCTCGACGACTGATTCTCGCGCCATAGCCACGCGATCAGCGTCAAGAGAAGCAGTTGTCCTGCGAAATACCAGAACCCTCGGCTCACCGTACTCTTAT
>CBIHMP010000012.1:0-25596 GCA_966211015.1 uncultured Luteolibacter sp.
ATGTCATCCGAGTGCCGCGCCGAACCGGTGAACTGGAAAATGAAAGGGCCGCCGGCGAGCGAAAGATGGCCCGCTCCCGCAATGCCATCGCCATTTGTATCATAGCGGGATTCCCATCCGCCCGCGACCGGCCGGTCGATGCGTTCCCGCGCCAGCACACGGCTGCGGGCATTGACCGCACCGCCGATCGCGGAGTTGCCGTAGAGCAAGGATGCGGGGCCCCGGTGAATCTCCACGCTTTCCATCAGGAAGGGCTCCAAGGCGACTCCGTGGTCGGGACTCACGTCGGAGAGGTCGAAGGTCGAGAGATCGTCACGCAACATCCGGACCCTCACCCCTTCAAAGCCGCGCACCACGGGACGACTGGCACCGGGTCCGAAATAGCCCGACGATACTCCCGGCTCCCAGCCGATCGTTTCGCCGAGTGTGCCTTGCGCGTTCCTTTGAAGTACCTCTTCGGAAACCGTTTGCACGGTTTGCATGGATGCCGTTCCAAGGGTGGGTGGCGAAGCTTCCGCGGTTACCGTGATTTCCTCCAGTTGCTCGGGGGCCTGTTCCTCTACCACCAAAGGCTCAAGAACGTCCTGACCTTGGGCGATCAGGGACGATGCGAGGAGGATTGCAGTCGGGAAGGCCTTCATGAAAAATTGTTGCGAATGGTTTTTGATTGCTCTTGCAATAATATTGCAAGAAACAAAATCCCGTGAAGCTGATTTACGTCCTTCTATCCGGAGCCGCGGCCGTCAACGGGATGGCACAGACGCCTCGAACCGATCTCATCTACGGACACTTCGAGTTTCACGTGGACTACGTCCCGACCCCCGGGACCCCGGATGCGGGGTGGCGCTTCGCGGCTTCCTACGACGAAGATGACGACTTCAGCTCCTCGGACGGCGTAGTGCGGATGACCCCGGCCAACACCGTCTACATCGCCTCTCCCCGGACGCGGACAGCGGTTCCTTCGCCACCGGGCATTTTTGGCCGTTTCGGCCCTGCCGGAACTCCAATCTGGGTTCTGCCCCAAAATCAGAACCTCGGTTCGCTCTATCTGGGTATCCGCACCACCATGCCTGCCGGCACCTTCCAAGCGTCGGTGGGAGGCAACTACACGCCGAGTCCGCAGGGCAGCATTTCCCTGCGCTTGATCTCCGTCGCTGGCACAGGTCCCGACGCCGGAGGCAAGTTCGCGACGTGGAAGACCGAGAGCGCCGGCACCACCGTGTTCTCTTTCGATACGACCAACGGGATCACCTCCGCCGACTATATTGACACGATTCCGGTTTCTTCTCACACCCACTATAATTGGGGTTTCACCAAGCCCGGAACCTACGAGGTAACAGTGGAGGCCAAGGGTAAGCTAATGCCCCTCAACGGAGCGGTGACGTCCGGGCGGGAGACCTTCAAATTCTCCGTGCCTTTCTCATCAAGGATCGGTTCGGGGGGCTCGCTCCGCGTCGTCGCGGACAATGCCCTCCGGATTGTTGCCGCTGATTTGACGGACTCGGTTGCCTACTCCCCCGATCAGGCAATGCTCGAAACGATCGCCGCCACCGCGGCCAGCTCGGCACTACCCGGCGCTGTATGGGAGTCCAGCGGGACGATTACTTCCGCGGCTGCCACAATCGCCAACGGCATCGGGGTCGATCCGGCGATTGCATCCTCCGCACTGCTTCCCGCCGACTGGAGCAATCTCGCTATCGAAGTGCGGTCCGTGGAAGGGCCGGGTAGTTTCGCGTGGATTTCGGATGGCGCTGTCGTCGCGGATGGACTAGGCGACTCCGTGCCGCTGACCGCCGGGACTACCCGTAACCTGGTCACCGCATTTACGGCGAACGGCCTCTACCGCATCAAAGCAGTCCTTCATGGAACGAAGCTGGGAAGCGCCGTGAACTCCAGGCCTTTCACTTTGGTCTACGGCGCTGGCATCTCCGCCGATCACAATTATGCGGCATGGCAATCCAGCTTCGAGCGAGCGGCAGGGCTTACCGCGGGAGCGCTGGCAGATACCGAGGCGGACCACGATCATGACGGTCTGCCCAACGGAGTCGAGTTCGCCTTCTTCTGGCACGGATTGAATCCCACCGTCAGCGACTCTCCTCTCATGCCGTTGGCAGCGCCTACCCCGGAGGGCTTCGCAGCCATTGACTTCCTGAGGGATACCTACAAGGACACGCTCGACGAGACCCGCTGGCAGATCCGGCCTTGGGCCAGCACTGACCTTGTGACTTGGGTGCCACGCTCATCGCGTGTTCCCGGCTTCCCGATGGGGGCGGCCGAAACCGGAGCTGAAAAGGGCAATGCCCACGGCCGCATCATGCTGCGCAGCCTGCGGATCATGCCGTCTCCACAACCCAAGGCTTTCTTCCGATTTGACGTAACGGGGCCTTGATGTAATCCGATTGAAAATGCATTTAATATGCGTTTGGGATTGCATCGTTGCTCCGAGCTTTCAAGAGTCTTCCCGCCACATCATGAAAGCTTCCCGATTTTCCTCTTACCTTACCCTCGCCAGCATCGCCTTGCTGGCGACGGTTCCAGCCAACGCCGCGGTGGTTTACACCGCAGGACATGCCGATCTCGGTGTCGCTTACGAGGATGGTGCCTTCGATTTCCACTTCCATGGTGAAGGAGCCATCATCGATGGCGTGGAGGTCGAAGATCAGGAGTATGCGGCTTCCGATGTCATCATCCATGCGAGCGCTACATCCATGCTGGTGCTGCCGGAGGGATTCGACATGCCAGCCTTGGGTAGATCGGCCGGGGATACGATCTGGGTGTTGCCTTGGACGCAGGAGGATGGACTTCCCTTCCTCGGCACCGCGTCGGAAGAACTGAACCCGTCGGACTGGGTGGGAGGTATCACCTTCACCCTCGGTAACGTGACATCTTCAAGCGGCACCGGCGAATTCGCCCTGTGGCGCTATGGTGTCTCCGGCGATGTGACTCTGGACATCTCCTCGCTAACAGGTCCGGACTCGGTGATCACCCAGACGGGCAGCCACGATCATTTCAACTGGGGCTTCACCGAGCCCGGCACTTGGACCATCGAACTGACCGCGAGCGGACAACACGTCACCGATGGTTTGATCACCGCGACGGAGACCTTTACTTTCCAGATCGTCCCCGAACCATCGTCTGCTTTGCTGGGCGGCTTGGGCATCGTCGGGCTGCTCGTTCGCCGCCGCCGCTGAGATGTCCTCTTCCCCGACATGCACAGCCTCGCGGATCGGGGGATTGATGAGGGATGCCACTGCCGGGCTCAGGCAGGAGATGTTCTTCCTCGGCATGGATGTGGTACATCCTTCCGGCAATCTTTTGGTTCGGGGTGGCTTCGAGCGAAGTCCCTCGAACGGGCTTCAAGGGACGAGTTGCTACGGACTGCCGTGGCAGGGTGGCCGTATCGAGCTTCATGGTGCATGTGCGGGTTGGTATCCTGACGACGGCAGCACCGGTTTCGTCTACATACGGCCTCTCGGGAGATGCCTGCCGTGGGTTCACGGGAAGCCTCCGGTTCCGGGCGAATGGTCGGTCGGAATCGGCCGGTCACCCAGTCCCTCGGCACTTTGGGAAACAGGCCTCCCGTTCTTTTCATGGTGGCTCTCCTGGGAGCAGCAGATCCTTCGATTGGGCGGGAGGGACTACCGGACCTCATGCTATCGAACCTTTAAGAAACTTCCGAAGTCAAAAGCATGGTTGCCCCCTGAAGCGGCCATCGACTGGCTCGGCCGTTTCCTTGCCGATCCGGCGGGTCTGGCTCGTTCAAGCCGATTCCTCGCCTGAAAGATGCCCTCCGAACCCTGTCGCCGGGTAACTTCACGGTTTGGTCGCAATGGCCGCGCGAAACGATGCAACACTCAGAATTCCACCGCTCGGCCGGCGGTTGATCGGCGCCGATGCGCCGATGCGCCGGAGTCGCCGCGTCCGTCTTGGGACTTCGACATCGGGATCACGCACATCGGCCTGCGCGTGCGCGTGAGAGCTTCCCCGATTCCCGGGTGAATCCAACTCCTCCGGGTCGAATGACATTTATCCCATGAATCACAAACTACCCGTCACCGTCCTCACCGGATTCCTCGGCTCAGGAAAAACCACCCTTCTCAACCGCATCCTCACCGAAAACCACGGCCTGCGCATCGCGGTGATCGAGAACGAATTCGGCGAGGTCGGCATCGACCACGAACTCGTCATCAATGCCGATGAGGAGATCTTCGAGATGAACAATGGCTGCATCTGCTGCACCGTACGCGGCGACCTTATCCGCATCATCGGCAGCTTGATGAAGCGCCGCGAGCAGTTCGACCACATCCTCATCGAGACCACCGGCCTCGCTGATCCCGGCCCGGTGATTCAGACCTTCTTTGTCGATGATGACATGAAGGAAAAACTCACCCTCAACGCCATCGTCGCCCTCGTCGATGCCCGCCACATACCGCTTCATCTCGACTCCAGCGAGGAGGCCGTCAAACAAATCGCGTTCGCCGATTCCATCCTTCTCAACAAAACCGATCTCGTCACCCCGGCCGATCTGGACGCCCTCGAAGCACGCATCAAGAGCATCAACGGCGTCGCCCGTCTCCAGCGCTGCCAAAACTCGAACGTCCCGATTGCCAGCGTGCTCGACATCGGCGGCTTCAATCTCGACCGCGCCATCGGCATCGACCCGCGTTTCCTTGATCCCGAATATCCCTTCGAATGGGGCGGTATCTTCGATGCTCCGGCCGGCACCCTCAAGCTGGAAGCCTCCGAAAACCCGGACCCATCCATGACCGCCGTCATCCTTCCCGTTCCGGGTACGGATGAGGGGTCGCTTGCCATCGCCCGCGAGGCCGCCGTCCGCGCCTTCTCCCATCCCGCCCGCGAAGCACCCTCCGGCTCGGTCATGACAGCCGATGGTTCACCCTACGATCTTATCCTCACCGAAGACCCCATGAGCTGGACCTGCGCAGTCGATTCGCCGGGACCGCTCGCCATCTTCACCCAACACTACCCGGAAGAGCTCGGGCTGCGTTTTCTATCGGACTCAGGCGAACTCCAGCCCGTCCGAGCCGCTTCCTACAAGCCGGATCACACCCACGATGAAGCCGTCAGCTCGGTCGGTATCGAGGCGGATGGAGAGTGCGACGAGAAAAAACTCAATGCCTGGCTCTCCAAACTTCTCCGCGAGCGCGGCACCGACATCTACCGCATGAAAGGCGTCTTTGCCATCAAGGGCGATCCGAACCGCTTCATCTTCCAAGGCGTCCACATGCTGCTGGATCCCGCCGACGGCGGCCCATGGGGAGACAAGCCGCGCCGCACCAGCCTCGTCTTCATCGGCCGCGATCTCGACCGCGATGAACTCAACCAATCCTTCCGCAAATGCCTCGTCTGACAAACGCCGATGACCTGGCGGATGAGGAGATTGACATCCGCTCCGCCGCAAAGCTCCTTCCTCAGACCTCGAGCGAAGAGCTCGATGACTACGCGCTCGACCTACGGTGGTCGCCTGACGGCCGGCATCTCGCCGCCCTGCCCAGCACCGGAAAGCCGAAAATCATCGATCTGAAGAAGGGTGGGTTCCTCGAAGTCCCTGCTCACCGCGGTGGCAATGGCAGCATCGCCTGGAGCCCGGATGGTGCCTTGCTCGCCATCTTCGGCCAGGATGGCATCCTCCGCCTCCACGATCCGGTCACCGGCGCTTCGCGCGAAAACCAGCTCCCTCGCGGATGGGCCGAGCGCTGCGCTTGGAACGCCGACGGCTCCCTCATCGCCGCCGCCATCGGCCGCACCGTGCAGGTCATGGATGCTGCCACGCTTGAACCTCTGCACCTCATCGATGGCCACAGCTCGACCGTGACCGACTTCGTGTGGCACCCTGTGTTGCCGGATCAACTCGCTACCGCCAGCGACGGCGGGGCGCGGATGTGGCGGCTCGGCCAAAAAGAGCCTTTCGCCCGCATCGACGATGGCGTGGCGGCCGTGCTCACCACCTGGAGCCCGGACGGCCGCTGGGTGGTCACGAGCGACCAGACGCCCTCGGTGCATCTCTTCGACACGAAAAGACGCGCTCCACTCTATATCCAGGGCTTCGAGGCCAAGATCAAAGCCTTCGCCTGGCAGACCGGAGGTGCTCCCGACCTGCCTTGGCTCGCCCTCGGGGGAGGCTCTGTGATCACCGTATGGCTATGCTTCGGCAAGAACGGCCCGCGCGGTGCGAAGCCGCTGCAACTCTTCGGTCACCCGGGCGAAGTCACCGCATTGGATTTCCCGAAGGACGGCCCCTATCTCGCCTCCGGCGGACGCGACGGCTTTGTCCTCCTCTGGCTCCCTCATCACTCGGACGGCCCCGCCCTGATCGCGCGAGAGGATAAGGAAATCACCACTGTCCGCTGGTCGCCCGACGGTCTCCAGCTTGCCTCTGGCACCGTCTCCGGCCGTATCGCGGTCCACACGCTCCGTGATCAAACACAACCATGAAACGTCGCCACTTCCTGCTCATCCCGTTGATCGCTCTGCTCGGCGCATGCAAGCCGGCGGCTGATTCCAAAACATCCAATGCCGCGAAAAAACCACGCGTCCTCGCCACCTTCCTGCCCGTCCATGCCCACGCCTCCGCCATCGCCGGAGACCGCGCGATCGTGGAATCGATTGTCGCGGGTGATGTCGGCGCCCACGATTTCTCGCCACGCCCCGCGGACATGGACCGAATCGCCAAGGCCGATGTCCTCGTCTTCAACGGCGCGGGCATGGAACCGTGGCTCGCTGATCTGATCAGCCAGGCCGCAAAGAAGGATCTGAAGAAAGTCGATCTTTCCACCGGCATCGACCTCATTCCCAGCCCGCCCGCTTTCGGCACGGCCGATCCGCATGCGGGCGAGCCGAACCCACACCTCTGGCTCGATCCCGTGATCGCCATGCATCAGGTGGAAACCCTCCGCGACGCCCTCTGCGCCGCCGATCCGGATGGCACCGCGACCTATCGGAAGAACGCCGCGGCCTACCTTGTCCGACTACGGGAACTGGATGCCGATTTCCAGCGCATCCTCGGCCCGCTGCCATCGAAAAAGCTGGTCACCTTCCACGATGCCTTTCCCTACCTCGCGAAACGTTACGGCCTCGCATCCATTGGCTACATCTCCGAGTTCCCCGAGCGTGACCCGGCACCGGCGGAGTTGGCCGCGCTCATCGACCGCATCCGCGCCGCAGGGGTGAAAGTTCTCTTCGCCGAGACCGGATACGAGCCGGCCCTGCTCCAGCGCGTCGCCACCGAATCCGGGGCCAAGGTTTCCACACTCGACACCCTGGAAGTCGGACACGGAGGACCGGACGCCTATCTCACAGGTATGCGGAAAAACCTCGAAGCCCTGCGCGCCGCCTTCGCCCCATGACTTCCCATATCCCACTGCTCGAAGCCCGCTCCCTCACCTTGCGCCACGGCACCCGCGAGGTCCTTGGTGATTTTTCCTGCGCGATCCATCGCGGGGAAATCATGGGCATCAGCGGTCCCAATGGCGCGGGCAAGTCCACCTTGCTAAAGGCCTTCGCTGGCATTCACCAACCCCGCTCGGGCACCATCCGCCGCCCGACGAAGAAACCCGGCTACGTCCCGCAACACGCACCCATCGACCGGAACTTCCCGCTCACTGCCTCCGAGTTCCTCGCCATCAACTGTCACAGCCGCATCCCAACGATGGGCGGCATTCCGCGCAAACAGCGCCATGGCATCTGCGGGAAGCTCGACTGCCTCGGCGTCTCCCACCTCGCCGCCCGCCCGCTCGACTCCCTCTCCGGAGGAGAGCTTCAGCGCGTTCGCATCGCCGCCGCGCTGCTCGATGACCCGACGCTGCTGTTGTTGGACGAGCCCTCCAGCCATCTGGATCCCGCCGCCTCCACAAGCCTGAAGGAGCTGCTGCTTCACCTCCACCAGGAACATCACCTCACGCTGGTGGTCGTTTCCCACGACGAATCCTTCCTCGACGGCCTGGCAACCCAACGGATTGCGCTTGGAACTCCGCTGCTCGCGGTCGCCTGACCAACCGCCATGCATCTCATCGAACTGTTCCGCCACGATTTCATGCGCCATGCTCTGATCTCCGGACTGCTGTTGGGTCCGGTGTGCGCCTTGCTCGGCGTGTTCGTGAACCTGCGGGGGATGGCATTCTTCAGCGATGCGCTGGCCCACTCCGCGCTGACCGGCGTGGCACTCGGATTCATGATCGATGCCTGGACCGGCTGGAAACTCGATCCCTCGGTTTATGTCCTGATTTTCTCCTGCCTGCTCGCGCTGGGCATGGGCTGGCTGTCCCAGCGCACACCGCTTTCACGGGACACCATCACCGCCTTCACCTTCACCGGCAGTGTCGCCCTCGGGGTGATCCTCATCTCCCTGCTTGGGAGACACCGGATGCTCGAAGGCCTGCTCTTCGGCAGCATCTACTCCAACGGCCCCGCGGACATCGCCCGCCAGGCCGTGCTCGCCGCGGTCGTTCTCCTGTTTTTCCTCACCCAGCTCCGCCCGCTCACGCTCGCCACGCTGGACCCTGAACTCGCCCGCGCCCGCGGGATCCATCCGGCGCTACTTCACTACGGATTCTCGCTCCTCGTCGCCGCCACCGTCGCCGTCGGTTTGAAGATGCTCGGCGCGCTTCTTCTCAGCGCGCTCATCGTCATGCCTGCCGCCGCCGCGCGGGTCGCCTCCAGCGGCTTCCGCGGACTCATTGGCGGAGCCTTGTTGCTGGGCCTTCTCGCGCCTCCCGTTGGCATCACTGCCTCCGCCGCCCTCAATCTGCCTACCGGCCCCTGCATCGTGCTGGTCCACGTGGCCGCGCTCGCACTCTGCCAGATGATTCATCTCATCCGCCCGCTAAGAATCCTCACATGACCACGTCCCCGGATCCTGCCTCAATCCTTGCCGCAGCCCGTTCTGTTAGTGAACGCTGGCTGGCTGCGGTCAACAACCGCGACCTCGAGACATTGCTCTCACTTTATGCTATGAGCAGCGTGCTGCTACCTACGTTTTCCCCGCACATCATCCGCGAAGATGTTCGCCGCCGGGAATACTTCACCCGTCTATCGCAACGACCCGGCCTAACGGTCTCACTGCACGAAAAGACCTTCACTGCGCAGGCCGTCGGCCAAGTAGCCGTGGCCAGCGGCATCTACTGCTTTCGTTTCGAAATCGACGGTGAACCTTACGCGTTCGAGGCAAGGTTCACCTTCGTGATCGATCCGCAGTCGGAGCGTCCCATCGTTCATCACCACTCCTCGCAGATCCCGCGCACCATGGAGTGATCGCACCGTACTTCGACTCATCCGAGAGCTATCCATCGGCCATGCCGACACCGCACATGACCCCGTCCTCCGACCGCATCCCCATCCTCATCGTCGCCGGTTTCCTCGGTGCCGGGAAAACCACCTTCATCCGCGACCTCCTGCCGCGACTCGCGAACGTACCGCGCGCGCCCTACGTGATCCTCAACGATTTTCTCAACGCCGCCATCGACGCATTCACCCTGAAGGGCCTCGGTGCGGAAATCAAAGGCCTCGTCGCCGGTTGTGTCTGCTGCGATGACTCGGACAGCCTCATCGACGCGATCCTGCGCGTGCCGATTTCCATCCGCCCGCTCGTCATCATCGAGGCAAACGGCACCACCGATCCTTTCCGCCTCATCGAGACCCTCACGCTCACCGCTTCCCTGCGCGAGGTCATTGGCCCCATTCTCCAGGTGACCGCCATCAACGAAGCCCGCTGGGCGAAACGGCAGCTCCCAGCCGACAAAGAGATCGAGCGCGCCCAAGTCCGCACCGCCAGCGCCATTCTCACCAATCGCGGCGAGTTCGCCACCGACCAACAGAAACAACGGCTGCGCGACGACTTGCTGGAACTCAATCCCCGCGCACCCCGGCTCGATGCCGAGACATTCGTCGAACTCCTGCTGCGCGAAACCGCCGCCGACATTCTGCCCGCGCCAGACACCAGCGATCCCATCCCTCACGGACACCACCACGTGGCTGTGCATGTGGAGCCTCCTGCCATCAGCGAGGACCGCCTGCGCCAATGGCTGCTCGGTCTTCCCCGTGACATCCTCCGGGTCAAGGGACTCGCCCGCCTGTCCGAAACGGAAATGGCCTACTTCAATCGTACTGACGACCCTTTTGAATCCCCCCGCATCATCAAGGTGAGAGCCCAGGAGGGCATGAAACCGGCGGCCGTCTTCATCGGCCCCGGCCTCCGCGAGGAATTCCTCCGTGCCTCTTTCCGTGAAGCCTCCGTGCCGCGTCCTTTCAAGCTCACCCTCTGAACTTCCGCAACCCGCGCCTGTGAATTCGCCCGTGCTCCCATCCGAGAATCTTCATTCATGAAAGTCACCCTGATCACCGGCTTCCTGGGAGCGGGGAAGACCACCTTTCTGGGACGCTTGATCCGGGAACACGGGGCCGGACGAAACTTTGGCGTGATCGTCAACGATCTGAGCGAACTGGAAGTGGACGGGGAGTTGCTGCGCGAAGGCCATCGCGTTTCCGAAAAACAAGGAACCCTGATCAGTCTGTTCAACGGATCGATCTCTTCGAGCCGAAGCGCTGATTTCTCCCAAGCTGTTGGCCGGATGAACGATAATGGGATCGAACACGTCTTCGTGGAGACCTCCGGTGGGTCACATCCCATCAGCGTGATCAACGAGCTGAGGAACACTGCCGGCGTCACTCTTGGAGCTGTCGCCACCCTCGTGGATGCAAGGGCGCTCTATCATGACTATGACGGGGGCATCGGATTGATGCGGCTCCTCGCCCGCACGGAGGAAACCGGCGGGTATGGAGCAGAGAACCTCTTGGCGGAGCAGGTCAAGGCCGCAACGGTCGTGGTCCTGACCAAGATCGACCTCGTGCCGGATGATGTTCTCCCGGTCATTTTCAAATCCATCGCGGTTTTGAATCCGTCGGCGACCTTGGTCGCTTGTGCCTACGGTAAGATCGACCCGGCAATCCTACTTGACGCTCCGGCCTGCCGTCCCCGGCCGCAGGAGTTGTCGGAGGCGAGGGATGTCCCGGAGATCATTCCGGTGGTGATCCGGGACCGAAGGCCGCTTCATCCGCAACGGTTCATGGAACTTTATCAGCAGCATCTGACCCTTGGCGTCTATCGCACCAAGGGCTTCATCTGGCTGGCAAGCCGGCCGGACCACGTGCTCCTGTGGAATCAGGCAGGTGGTGCCATGGGATTGGAACTTCTCGCGGTCTGGCGCGCTCATATTCTCGAAGCTGACGGTCGCCTGCTAGCGGAAGAGCGCGAACTTTTGCGGTCGCGCATGAGTGACCTGGACCCTGACTTCGGAGACCGGTCGTGTGAGGTGACGATCATTGGCAACGCTCCGGAGGTTGAGACCTTCGCCGCCAGGTTCCGCAACTGCTTCTGCACGGACGATGAAATCGCTCCCTGGAAGTCCGGTGGAGCATTCGAGGATCCATGGCCCAGGAATCTAAAAACCATATAGAGCGCCCGGCATCTCCGCGCGCGGTTTTGATCTTCCGAATCAATCGGAAGCATCGGTTCGCGCCTACCTCACGTGTCCCGTCCCTTCACAATAGATGCACTAAGGGTCCTGTTTGGCGATGCCGGTGCCGCCGCAGATCATCCGGTGGCCTGATGGCGTAAGACGGGTTCCCTGCCCGGAACAACTGCTGCATCTCAGGACCGAGGTGCTCCGGTTCTTACCTGTGCCGTTGCAGGCGGAGCATTCACCTCACAAACGCAGCAAGTGCTACTTGGACCTCTGGGCCAATGTGCAAGAAAACGGGGGAAGGAGATCACCACGGGACTGATCCGTTCACATCTGAACGGATTGGAGATCGTCGAAATCCTTCGCGTATTCCGGCAAGGCACCGCCGTTCTCAGGCACGTCCGCCAGCTTCCAACGCCAGTCGCCCAGCTTGATCGAGCACGGCACGGACGAAAGAAACTCCTCGGGCTTGTGGCTGTTAGTATCGCCGTTGCCCACGCCGATCATCCGGCCCGACCCGCTGATCTCGAAAGCCACCGCGAGGTTCGCCGAGGAGGCGGAGGTGGCCTACCTCATAGGGAGCCCCACCGTCCCCTGTTCTAGGGCTTCTTGTCTCACCGGGTGGAGCCCGGGGATTCGATCGCTATGGAGTCCTCACCCGGACGAAGAACGTGGCATCGGTCGGAGGCGAGGACAAGGTGACCGGCACGGTTTCGACCTCACCGTCAGGGATTGGAATACCCTCGGTGGCACCGGTGTCCTCGGTCCAGGCCACCAGGTCAGAGGATGTCCAGACGCTGTAGACGAGTCCGGTCATGCTTTGCAGGCGGCGGGTGTAGCTGAAGGTGCCGGCGGCCTTGTTGAGCGGGATGGTGATCGGGTTGATCGAGGACCCTCCGGTGGGATCGAGGCCGAAGGCATATTCCTCGTGATTGGTGAGGCCGTCCTTGTCGTCGTCATTGTTTTCGTCACCCGTCACGCCGTTGGCGGATTTCCAAGTATCGTAGTCGTCAATGGCTGGCAGGATTTCCACGATCTGGAAGCCGGCGATGCCGCCATTGCCTGCGGCATGGACCGTGATGTTCTTGCTGGAACCGCTGAGATTGGCGAAGCGGGCGTAGGTGGCGGCGGCGTTGACGGGCAGGTCGTTGGTTTCAGTCGCCTGGATGAATACGGCGTTGTCGCCGCTGATCGCGCCGCTGCCGTAGGTGCGGAAATGGAATGTGCCGACTCCATCGGTCACGTAGCCCTCGCGGTCCGACATGTCGGCGCTGAGGTAAACGTAGATAACGTAATTGGCGTAGGGAATTTCCGACAGGGTGAGTGTCTGGGGATTGCCGCCGGACATGTCCACATAGCTCTTGAGCAATCTTTTGTTGTAGGAGCCGTCGAGGTCCCGGGCGGGCGACGTGTTCAGCGGGTTGAGCTGCCATTGGGCGCTGTGGCTGAAATGGATGTCGAGCGGGCTGGCGGAGCCGCTGTTGTCCTTGATGCTGGTGGCCGGGTCGCCGGCGGTGGGCGGCGAAGTCCGGGCAGGATAGGAATTGTTCCAGTGCGCGGCGGGAACCACCCCAGCTTGGGAGAACCCATCGCTGGGAATGGTGCCAAAGTAGTCCCAGTGGTAGCTGATGATGCCGGGCTGGGCCGGGATGGCGACCGGCCGGAGGGTGGCGGCGAAGCCTCCGGTATTTTCCATGCGGATGTGGATCGTCTCGCCGCGCGTGAACACGCGGGTCTGTTCGGCGAGGGAGGTCGGTTCCTGGTTGGACTGCGGAGTGTCGCCGTAGGTGGTCAGGGTGTAATTTCCATCGCCGAGGAAATCCAGGTTGAGATCGAGTTCCAGCGGTTGTTGCAAGTTCATGCCGGCGATCCACCAGGAATCGCCTTTGCGGCGTGCCTGGACGAGATGGGTCATCAAGCCGGACGACAGCACGCGGGTCGTGTCCCAGGTGCTGGGGAGCTTGCGGAAGAAGTTGAGACCGGGCTCTTCCCGATAGTTTGCCGGGGCATCGCCCAGGCAGAGGTAGGGCGAGTCGATCAGCATCGCGAAAGCCAGGTGTCGGGCGCGGGTGCCGGTGACCGTGGAGGGAACCGAGTTAGGGACGAATTGGTCAGCCCGGACATTGAGGAAGCCGCCCGGCGTGACGTCGGCAGATCCTAGCAGCCCGCGGGTGAAGGGCAGCCGCACCATTTGCTCCGGCGTGAAGGCTTGGCCGAGCTTGACGTATTCGGCTCCAAGCACGCCTTCCTGAGTGAGCACGTTCGGCCAGGTGCGCGACAGACCGGTGGGCGTGTGAACGCCATGGAAATCCACCACCAACAGATGGTTGGCGGCGGCGGCGGCCAGTTCCTCCATCCACTTTTGGGTTCCCTGCGAGCCGTTGTTCTGGAAGAAGTCGATTTTCACCCCGGCGGCCCCCCATTGCTTGTAGGTGGCGAACAAGGTGTTTGCCCCGATCGACGGGATGTTCTTCGAGTTCACCCAGAGGATCAATTTCACGCCTTTCGACGCGGCGTGGGCCATGAGGGCCGGCATGTCGATGTGGGACAATGCCTTGATGGCGGTTTGCGGATCGCTGCTGTCCTGGTCATACCAGAACCAGTCGATGAGCATGTAGGGCCAGCCCATCTCGGCGGCGAAGTCGATGTAATCCTTGTGGGACTGGGTGTTGCCGCGGGCGTAGAGACCGTTGTGCTGGGTCCAGTATGGATTGTTGCCGGTCCACCACACGTCCCAGGCGGAGATGCCGGGCTTGATCCAGGAGGTGTCGGCGATCTGTGAGGGCGTGGCCAGGTTGAGCAGAAACGTGGAGGTTGTGAGAGCACCCGCATTCCGGGCGATGAGCAGCGTGTGCCAGGCGGACGCGCGCGGAGTTTGGGAATTCACTTGGGAAACCAGCGAGGCTTTGGCTCCGAAGACACCGGGCTGTCCGGTCGAGACAAGCATGGAGCTGGACCAGTCGCGCGCGTCGGCCTCGGCCACCGCAACCAAGGCATTTGGCGCCTCGACGACCAGCGGCAGGATGCGGTGGCCGGCGGGCATCTGGCTGAGGTGGATTTCGGGATACAAACACTCCGCATCGGAGCCGCCGCCAATCCAAGCGCGGTGATCACCGGTGAAGAGAAACTCGGTGAGGTTCTCGGTCACGGTGACGGCTGACGGCACGGTCGGTCGGGGCAGGACATAGCGCAGGGCCACGCCATCGTCATAGGCGCGGACGAGCACCTCGAATTCCATCGGAGCGGCAGGAATTGGGCGCGGCTCGCGCAGGCGGACGCGCAGCTCGCGGAAGTGGTCGCGCACCGTGGAGAATTTTCCGAAGCTGTTGTTCCAGGTTGTGTCGTTGAGGCGCAGGTCCGCTTCAAGGACTTCCGGCTGTTGCCCCAGGCGCGTGCCGTCGGAAAGAACGAGGCCAAGCTGCGATGGCACCACCAGGGCGGCACCATCCAGTTGTACGGCGTAGTTGAGTCCGCCGCTTGTTCCCACGAAAACGGAGATGCTGCCGTCCGGCGAGGTCAAGACGGGGATATCCACCGCCTTGGCTGCCGTATGAAGGAAGAGGGCCGCGGCGATGATCAGGGCGAGCGGGTGGAGCAGTCTCATGTGAAGCAGGGAATACAATCGAATTACAAAAAAGCCGGGCCTCCAAGCGAAGGCCCGGCCGCGGGATCTTTTGAAAACGGAGTCTCAGCGGCGGCGCCGGAACAGGGCCAGCATTCCAAGACCGCCGAGAAGCGCTGCGGAGGGCTCCGGGACCTGTACCACCTGGATGCCGGCGATACCGCCATTTCCCGCCGCAAAAACACTCAAACTCTGGCTGGATCCGGTTAGGTTGGAGAACCGGGCGTAGGTGGCCGCAGCGTTGGTGCCGAAGTCGCTGGTTTCGGTGGACTGGATGAACACAGCGTTGTCGCCGCTGATCGCGTCACTGCCGTAGGTGCTGAAGAAGAAGGTGCTGGCTGTATCCGTCACATAACCTTCGCGGCCCGATGTATCGGAACTCATGTAAATGTAGATGTCGTATTGGGCGTAGGGGATCTCGGCGAGGCTGATCGTCACCGGGTTGCCTCCCACCATGTCCACGTAGCCTTTGAGCAAGCTTTTGTTGTAAGTTCCATCCACGTCCTGAGGCACGCCAGTCCAAAAGGGAGCGAGGTGCCACTGGCCGGTGCCGCTGAAATGGATGTCCATGGTGGTTCCATTGCCGCTGTCGTCGATCAGGTTGAGCTCAGGGCTACCGACCGTGGGCGGAGTAGTCGATGCGCCTGTCCCATCGTAGGAATTATTCCAATTTGCGGCGGACACGACGCCAGCAAGTGAAGTCGAGTTCGTGGGAATCGTGCCGTAATAGTCCCAGTTGTAGCTGATCACCGCCGAGTGGGCGCAGGTGAGCTGCGCGAGCAGCGAGGCGGACAGGACGAATAGAGTTTTTTGGTTCATCTGTATGGTGCTGGGTTTTTACGGGGTGGGAGAATGATGGTTCGCGTTCCCCAGGGTTAGTGTTAGGCAATGGCTCATTCGGCTTGCACACGGATGAAGGTCGCAGGTGCCATGGGTGGTGAGGACAGCGTGATGGGAATGGTTTCGACATCGCCATTGACCGTCGGAGCGCCCTCGGTGGCGCCGGTGTCTTCAGCCCAAGTCACGAGGTCGGTGGATGTCCAAATGCTGTAGGCCAGTCCGGTCATGCTTTGCAGGCGGCGGGTGTAGCTGAAGGTGCCGGCGGCCTTGTTGAGCGGGATGGTGATCGGGTTGATCGAGGACCCGCCGGTGGGATCGAGGCCGAAGGCGTATTCCTCGTGATTGGTGAGGCCGTCGTTGTCGTCGTCATCGTTTTCGCCACCGGTCACGCCGTTGGCGGATTTCCAAGTGTCGTAGTCGGCGCCGATGACGAGTGTGAGTTCACCGGTGGCCTCGGAGAACGACCAATCGCCTTTGGCGTCGCTCATGGTCCAGACGCCGTCGTTGTCCAGGTCGTCGAAGCCGATGACCGAGAAGGTAGGATCGTCGAAGGACGAAGTCGGGTCGAGACCAGCAAGGTTGACCAGTGTCCAGATTCCGCCGGCCGTGCCGGTGACGGCGGAGGTGTCGAGGGAGAAATCGCCCTTGATCGTTGCGATGCCGGAACCACTGACGGAATTGGAGGTGAAGTCCGACACAACGAACGTCAGTTGCCCGTCACCGGCGAGCTCCAGTGTGCCGTTGTCGATGGTGGTGTTGCCGGTGTAGGTGTTGATGCCCGCCAGCGTGATCGTTCCGGAGCCTTCCTTGACGAGGTTGCCGACGAACAGGGGATTATCCTCGGTGTTGGTGATGGAGCCGGAAAAGGTGCTGCTGCCATCCGCCACGCCGACGGTCAGGCTTTGGTAGCCGCCTCCGTTGTAGCCGGTACCGATGCTGCCGGAGCCGGTGATCTTGTTGACCCGGGCATTGGCCTCGACGGTTTTGAAGGTGGCTCCAGCTTCGACGTTGAGATCGGAAGAGTTTCCCGACCACACTTCGTTGGCATCCGAGCCGGCGACCAAGGTGCCTTCCCGCACGTCGATGAGCGCGCCGGACTCCAGCGCGAAGGTGGCGATGCTTGCGGGCCAGATGAGGGTTTCAAAGCCGGTTTTGCGCAGCGTGCCGCCGCCGCTGAAGGTGGTCGCGGCACCGTTGAGAGTGCCAACAGCCGCGTTGAGTTCGAGCACCGCACCGGTGGCGATCACAAGAGATTCGGAGGAGTAGCCATTCTGATAGATCAGCGAGCCTTCGATGACCTCGGTAGTGCCCGATACGGCGTTGCTTCCGGAAAGGATGAGTGTGCCGTTATTAGTCTTCTGCAGACCATTGCTACCCAGCAGGCTGGAGGCGATGGTCGCGGTCCGGCCCGATGCCACCGAGATTTGTGGTGTTGCCAGCGAGCCCTGCAAAAGCAAGCTGCCTGTGCCCGCGGCGATCGTGTGATCCGCTCCGGAGAACTGCAGCGAACCGATCGAAAAAATGTTATTCATGGTGGCCGTGGCGGGGTTGGTGCCATTGAAAGTGGCCGTCCGGTCCGCACCTTGTGCAACGGTGGCATTCAACCAGTTCGCACTATCACTCCAGTCTCCGTCTCCGCCCGTCCAGGTGCCGTGGTTCTGCGGGGTCGGGGGTAATTCCACTTCCACCACTTGGATGCCGGCGATACCGCCATTGCCCTCGGCAAAGACACTCAAACTCTGGCTGGTTCCCGTCAGATTGGTGAAACGGGCATAGGTGGCCGCCGCATTCGGAGTCAGATCGCTGGTCTCGGTTGCTTGGACGAACACAGCGTTGTCGCCACTGACCGCGTCGCTGCCATAGGTTTGGAAATAGAACGTGCTGGTGCCATCCGTCACGTGGCCTTCGCGGCCTGCTGTGTCGGCACTCAAATAGACGTAGATGTCGTATTTTGCATAGGGGATCTCGGCGAGGTTGACCGTCACGGGGTTGCCTCCGACCATATCCACGTAGCCTTTGAGTAGTCGTTTGTTGTGGGTTCCGTCCACGTCCTGGGGCGCGCCAGTCCAAAAGGGACCAAGGTGCCACTGGTTGGTACCGCTGAAATGGATGTCCACCGCGGTGGCAACGCCCGAGTCGTCCTTCAGGTTAGTGGTGGGGTTGCCGACGGTGGGCGGGTTTGGAGTTGCGGGGTAGGAATTGTTCCAATTTGCGGCGGACACGACGCCAGCGAAAGAAGTCGGATCGGCGGGAACCGTGCCGTAATAATCCCAGTTGTAACTGATGACTCCTGCCTGGCCCGCGGCGCAGGTGAAGGCTAGGGCGATGACGGGGGGCAATACATTTCGGCGAGGGTTTTTCATGGTCGGCAGTGGTATAAATCGGAAGTGCGGACGTGCCTGGTTAAGGTTCGCGACCGGACACATTCCCAAGGAGAAGGTGACCAGCGGGGAAAAACCCGACACGGCGATGGAAAATTTTTTCCACCCGGTCCAAACGGCGGACCTATCTGCGCGAATTCGAAGCTGCGGGAAACCTGGCCATCGCCTCGCGCGCGAGGATGATGGCCAAGGCGCGCTCAATCACGGGCACGAAGTAGGTGGCGTCGGGCGCACCGGGCCGCTCGAAGGCATCGCCATGAGTCTCAACGAAATGCCGCACGATCCGGGCGTGGGCTTCCGCGCGCGCGACGTCGTCGGTCTGTTGGCAGGCCATCACGAGGATTGAGCCGAGGAAGACGTCGAAATCGCCGCTGGCGGGGTCAACCAGCGCGAGGGCGCGATCCGCCCGGATGATGGCCTCGGCCGGGTTCCCGGCGCGCAGTTCATAGAGCGCGAGGGCGGTGTTTGCCAACAGGGTCATCCTGGGTGAATCGGCGGACGCGTTCTGCTTGAGAAATGCCGCAGCCGGTTGCAGGCGTTCGATGAACCCGGACGGCGCGGGCCTGAGCAGGCACATCTTCACGAGTTGCTCGGCGGTATTGAGCGTCGTGGTGCCGGCGAAGCGCTCGGCGAGGACCACCCGGTGCGCGTCGTAAGACTTGTCCATGCCGGCCAGGAGCAACACGGGGGCGGTGCGAATCATGTCACCCGTGTCGGGGATTTCCTCGCTCGGGATGAAACGGTTGGCGAGCGGCAACAGGAGGTAGCATTCGGCCGCGGCGTTCCAGCGGTGGTGCAGCAGGTGCCAGTCGCCTAGGGAGCGGAACACCTCGGTGGCTTCGCGGGAGGGTTCGATGGTGCTCAGGGGCGATTGGCGGAGGGTGGCGTCGGCCTCGTCGGTGCGGCCCTGGCTGAGCAGCAGCGAAGCTTGGGAAACATTGGCGCGGGCCTGGGCTTGCTGGCGCAGGCGTTGTTGTTCCTTCAGCGCAGCGTTTTCGCGCAGATACATGCCGGTGGAAACGGCGAGGCCAGCCAGTACCGTGAGGGTGATGAGAAGGGCGGAAACACAGGCGGCGCGGTTGCGATCGACGAACTTGCGGAACCGATAGAACCGGCTCGGCGGGCGGGCCGCCACCGGTTCGTTGGCAAGAAAACGCCCCAGATCAAGGGCGAGGCCGTTGACGGTCTCGTAGCGGCGGGAGCGGTCCTTTTCCAGGCACTTCATGGCCACTTGGTCGAGGTCGCCCTTGATGGCGTTGATCCATTTGGCTGGATCCGTGCCGCGGCAGGCGGCGAGCCCGGCCGCATCCGCGCGTGCCAAACCGGCAATGGTCAGGGATGGCGTCGGGACCTCGCGGTGGAGCAGGATTTCAAGGGCCGCCGGGTAGCTTGCCGCGCCGAGTTCCGCCGGGTCGAACGGTGGGCGACCGCATAACAGCTCATAGAGCATGATGCCGAGGCTGTAGACGTCGCTGCGGGTATCCACATCGATGCCGCCGCTGGCCGCTTGTTCCGGACTCATCGAAGCGAGCGTGCCCATCGGCTGGCCGCCGGCCTCCGTCAGACCGGGCATTAGTTCGGAGCCGTCGGTGGCCTTGGCGATGCCGAAATCGATGACCTTGGGCTGCGGATTTCCATCCTGCATCCACACGAGCACGTTCGACGGCTTGATGTCGCGATGGATAACGCCTTTCTGGTGGGCATGCTGAATGGCCTGGCAGACCTCGATGAACAATTCGAGCCGCTGCCGGATGCCGAGGCGCTGCTCGTCGCAGAAATCCGTGATTTTTACCCCGCGCACCCACTCCATGACGAAGTAGGGACGCCCGGTCGGCGTGCTGCCGGCATCCAGCACATGGGCGATGTGCGGATGGTCCATCATCGCGAGCGCCCGACGCTCCACCTCGAAACGGGCGATCACGCGTTCCGTGTCCATGCCGAGGCGGATTACTTTGAGGGCAACCCGCCGCCGCACGGGTTCCTCCTGTTCGGCGAGGTAAACCACCCCGCAGCCGCCCTCGCCGATGCGCTCCAAAAGCCGGTAGGCTCCGATGCGGTCAATGGTCTCGGTGCCATCCGTCAGGGGCTCGTTTGGGAACGGCTCCGCGACCGCCGCGCAGGCCTCGGTGACCCCGGAGAAATAGGCGTCGCTATGCCGATGCGCTTCCAACAACTCCTCCAGGCGTCCGCGCATTTCAGGGTGACCGGCGCAGGTCTGATCGAGGAAAGCACGCCGCGTCGGGTCGTCGCCGATCTGCAGGACTGCGTCGAACAGAAGCAATTCGATCTCGCGGGACGCGTCGTTCATCACGGGTCTTCCCGGGTGTTCTCCTGGCTCCGGATCATGGTCAGCAGGGTGGATTTGGCATAGGCCCACTGCCGCTCGACGGTGCGTTCGGTCACACCGAGGGATTCGGCCGCCTCGCGGTTGGTAAGTCCACCAAAGAACTTGAGGATCACCACGCGGGCGCATTCGGTATCCTGCTGTTCGAGCTTCTTCAGGCTTTCCTCGATGCGCAGCAGCCGGTCCTCGGGTGTTTCGCCGGTGGTTTCCGTCGCTCCGCGCTGCGATTGGAGTGCCGAGCAGCGGCGGCGTTTGCGGCGGGCGCTTTCCACCAGGATGCGGCGCATGGACAAGGCGGCGGAGCGGAAGAAGTGCTCACGGTCGTTCCACTTGCGGTCGTCGCGCGCGCTCAGCTTAATCCACGCCTCGTGGACCAGCGCGGTAGGCTGAAGGGTCAGCCCGTCCGCCTCGCGGGCCATGCGGGCGGCAGCCAGACAGCGGAGTTCTTCATACACCTCTGGCACCCATCGGGAGGATCCCGAATCATGTGCCGAAGGCTGGAACATCTCGCTCATGGAGCCCACTATGGGGGGGATGCCCGCTGGATTTCAACCATGCAGAAGCCCCTCCCTGACTGCGGACGAACTGCCACCCGGTCGGCCGCAGGCGGACGTCGTAGTCGGCGTGGTCCAGCGGTGGGCCGTCCGCGATCCAGCCGCCGCCGCTAATTGGGTCGATACTTTGCCAGCAGGAACGCTTCGGCGCGATGCGACCGCGTGCCTCATGGAACAATGGTCGCGCAAGTCCGATGGCACTGGCGGTCAGGCTGAGCGTGCTGGCATCGCGGGAAGCCTGCACGACCACGTGCGTCCGGCCGTTGAAGGGGTCGCGCGACCAGAACACGGGATCGGGTTTGCCGACGATGTCCACGTTTGTGGCCGCATACATGCCAGCCCTTTCCTCCGCCGTTCTTCACGCGGACGGCGAGGACATTGCGTTCGCCGAGCTTGAAGACGTTCGTGATGTCGTCGCTGCACGGATAGCAACAGCCCTCGTGACGGCGCACGAGCCAGACGTTGACCCAGACCGTCGCGTCGCGGAACACGCCGTCGATGCGCTTGTCGGCATCGGCCGTCGGCAGATCGAGTGAGCGGCGGTACCAGCCGATGCCCGTTGCTCAAACCCCGGCCCGAGTTTCTTGAATCGTGGTTCCGGCACATCCACGCCCAAATCGTGGGGAAGATCCGCCGTGCTCCGGGTCACGTCACTGAACAGGTTCTCCGATGCCGGACTCCCGCTCAGGCCGGCCTTGTCAAGGCGCAGCCTGGTGGGCCAGTTGTCGCTGAGGTAGGACTTCCAACCCGCATCCAACGAAAGACCTCGCGGGACGATTCCGCGGCCGGGAGGTTGGTGGCAAGGAAACCTCGGCAAGCAGTAGCGGCTTCGCCGGAAAATCCGGCTAAACTAAGTGCCATTCCACTCCGGATAGGAAGACCCTCTTGGCGGTCAGTTCACAGGATGCCGCGCTCTCGGGTTTTGACTCATCGAATAAACATACGCCATCGCACTCCTCCTCGCTCTCGTTCTTCCATCCGCGCCGGACGAAGCCGAAAACGCCAAACTCATGGAAGCTGTAAAGGTTGCCTTCGCCTCGTGCATGGCATGCCATGGTCCCGACAGAAAAGGCATTGCCGCCGGTCCCCGCAAGATGGTCCCTTCGCTCTCGGCCTCGCCGTTCGTCAATGGTGATCCCGCCGTTTTCGCCCTTGTCGTCCTCAAGGGAATCGCCAAGGAGAATCAGGATTTCCTCGGTATGATGGCACCTATGGAGGGAGGTGTTCCCACTGACGACAAACTGGCGGCACTCCTGACCTACGTCCGCAATTCCTTCGATAACAAAGCGGATGTCGTGACTCCGGAAGACGCGAAGGAATTCCGTGAGCAGTGGAAGGATATCAGGGCACCCGTCAACCGGGCGAAGCTCAAGGAGCTGGAAGAAGCGGCCAAGAAGTAGCCCTCAACGGTTGGGCGCATACTTCTGAAGTTTGCGCTGGAGCGACCGCCGGTGCATGCCCAGTGCTTCGGCGGTGTGGCTGATGTTGCCATTATGATCGTGGAGCACCCGCTGGATGTGTTCCCACTCCAGTCGCTCCAGCGAAGGAACCGTTTGGGACCCTTCGCTGGAAGCTACTGCTTTTCCCGAAAGCACGGCGAGGATCTGGTCCGCGTCCGCAGGCTTGGTAAGGTAGTCTGTTGCTCCGGCCCTGACCGCCTCAATGGCGTTGGCGATGCTTCCATAGCCGGTCAGCATCACTGCCTTTACTGCGGGGTAATAACCCATCAGAGCCTTGAGGCATTCCAGTCCACCCATTCCCGGCATCCGCAGATCGATTACGGCCGCAGTCGGATTGAAATCCCGCGCCATTTCAATCGCCCTGTCGCCGTCGCCCGCCACGGCAACTTCATGACCCCCCATGCGGAAAGATCGCGCCAGCCGGTCCCGGTAAATGGTATCGTCATCCACGATCAGTATTCGGAAAGCGTTCATTGCATGGTGATCGGTTCGGGTTGAAGAGGGAGGATCAGGGTGGCACAGGTGCCGCCACCGGCATTCGGATAAAGAGTGCAGGAGCCGCCAAGGTTGGCGGTGAGGGTTTGAACCAGAAAAAGCCCGAGCCCCATTCCCGACTCATCCTTTTTTGTCGTGTAGTAGGGTTGGCCGATACGGCGACGCTCCGCATCGGTGATTCCGCGCCCGATGTCGATCACTTGGAAGATGAGATCATGGTTGGTTCCGATCCTGGCATTGACCGTGACCTTCCCTCCCAAAGTATCGGCTTCACAGGCGTTCTCGATCAGGACCACCAGCGATTGCAACACTGCCTGAACCGAAGTGGTGACACGACGCCCTTCCGTAAGGTCGGAAACAACGAGCCGCTCAAAAGCCTTGGAGGGAAGGAACTCCTTCAGACGGCCGGCCAATTCTTCAATCGTGCATTGCTGCAATGCCTCGCCCGTTGCCCGTGTGGAATCCCGGTCCAACCTTCTGAGGATCGCCCGGCAACGATCCACTTCGCTCCGGATCAGTTTTGCGTCCTCTTGCACGTGAGGATCTGCCCCCGAGCGCTCAAGCTCGCGGATCAGATCCTTGCTTGCCACAGCGATGGTTCCCAGCGGCGATCCGAGTTCATGCGCTACGCCAGCCGCGAGGGTGGCGAGAGATTGAAAGCGGTTGGCATCGATGATCCGCTTCCCGGCTTCGGACAGGGACTGGTCCCGCGCCTTCAGGCTTGCGTTCATGCGGTAGAGGAAGAACGCGATGCATCCTCCGATCATTACCAGCGAGAGGATCCACGCTCCGAGGAACAACGGATAAACAAGGCGACCTTGGGCGACGATGGAATCTCTTCCGTGGAACGGGACGTGGCTGAATGAAATCAGGAGCACTGCCGACAGGCTGACGCAAAGGACTACGATCAGTGCTCTCGCCGAGAGTGTCATCGCACCTACGGCGATCAACAGGAGATAGAAGCCGACGAAGGGATTGTGGATGCCGCCGGTGAAATACAGCATCAATGTCAGCAACAGGAGATCGATGACGATGACCATTCCAAGCCGCCTGGCTGTCTTGCGGGGCGACCAGTCGGAGGAGTCCTGGAACCAATGGTTGGAGAATACGGTTGCCATCAGCACCCCGATCAGGGCGGCCCAAGGAAGCTCCAGTCCGAAGTAGAAATGCGCGGCAAGGATACTTGCCGCCTGACCACATGCAGCCACCCATCGCAGTCGCAGGAACCAGCGGAGCGAAATCGCGGAAACAGATGGCGGTGGGTCGGCTTCGATGGGAAACGCTATGTCCGAAATCGTTTTCAGGCACGCCCGAAACGCGCTGAAGAAACGCGACCGATTGTCGCAGAGCCAACGCAGCTACGAGGTTTGTGCGAGCTGCGGCATTCGGTCACATTCACGAATTCGACGGAGAGCCGTAGGAGGGGCCATGGACTTTCCTCCTTACTACCTCGATCACATCGCCGGGGGCCGGTTGATCATCGGATTGATCGCATCGATCCACGTCCTGATCAACCACCCGCTTGCGGTGGGCGCTTATCCGATCCTCACCTTCATGGAATGGTGGGCACACAAGCACAACCGCCCGGACATTGACCGGCTGGCCTACCGCATCGCCTTCGTCGTCTTTCTCGTCACCACGACGATCGGTGCGATGACCGGAGTCGGCATCTGGCTCTCGACCTCGCTGTTCGCTCCCTTCGGCATCGGAAGCTTGTTGCGGGTGTTTTTCTTCGGCTGGTTTGCCGAGTGGCTCGTCTTCATCTCGGAAGTCTGCCTGATCATGTGGTGGTTCCTGAGCTGGAAGAAATCGGACACGCCGGAAAAGAAGCGCAAGCACATCAAGATCGGCATCGCGCTCAGCATCATGTCCTGGATCACGATGGCGCTCATTGTCGCCGTACTCGGCTTCATGATGAACACCGGGGAATGGAGCCAAAGCCGCGCCTTCATCGACGCGATGACCGCTCCGCTGTATCTGCCTCAACTCGGCTTCCGCACCGCCTTCGCGTTCATGACCGGAGCAGTCTTCGTCTGGTTCTGCACCGCTTTCTTCACGAAGGACAATCCGTCAGCCCGATATTGGGTGATCGAGAAGCTTTCGCATGTCACCATGGTTTCGCTGATCTTCGTGTTCTTCTTCGGCGTGTGGTACTGGTTCCGGATTCCGGAAGCCATGCGGGCGAACCAAGCGGTGGCATTGCTGTCGCAGGGATTCAGCAACTGGCAGGGCAAGTTCCATTCGCTGCTCAGTTGGACCGTTGCTGCATTCCTCTTGATCGCCATCGGGGGACTGGTGATTCCCAGGCTGATCCCGCGCTGGGCGCTCTTGATTCCCACGTTCATGGGAATCTGGCTGCTTGGCCATTTCGAACGGGCGCGGGAATTCATGCGCAAGCCGTGGGTCATCGGGGAATACATGTA
>CBIHMP010000013.1:0-25541 GCA_966211015.1 uncultured Luteolibacter sp.
GTTTCCGTGGCTCCGGCTGTTGGTGGGTTGGGGGGATTCCAAGAGAGGCGGGGAGGCCCGGCTGCGGGCCGCGATAGGGGCCGCGCCGGGCACCCGGTCCTTTCCTTGCTTAATAAAACCATAACTGACAGCGACAAAAACCCCCTTGAATAGTCCTTCGCCTCGTTCCAGACTGCCGCCATGAACATCCCGCCCGACGTCGCCCGCGCCCAGGGCAAGCACGGCATCAAGGGTGCCGCCCACGGAACTAAGGGTGGGCGTCCTCGGCTCGATCTGACCGACGACGAACGCGCCGAGAGACGCCGCCAGCAGCACGAGGCCTACCGGCGCGGACAGGGCATCCAGCCCAAAAAGGCAGGTCAGCCCAAGGCTCGCCGGACGAACTGGGCACAGGCGTACTTCGACATCTGGGGCAAGCCTCCCGGGGTGCCCCTGACGCCGGAGGAGTTTGCCGAACGGGAACCGCTCTGGAACCGGTGGTGCGCGGGGCAACAAGAGGGGTGATTCTCGCCCCGACCAACGGGAAGATCGCTTGAAGGACAGGTGTCACCGCAGATCATGGGTCTGCCCCCGGTGGATTTAAAAAACGGGCCGAGCAAGTTCGCCGAGCATCTGCCGAACTCCGTCTTCATCCCACTCACCGCTTTCAGGAAGCCTCTCGATGGCAGCAATCAATGCACCACGTTGGGGCCATTCATTGAAGGCACGCCGACTGAAATGTGCCCAGTTAAACGGATAAAGCTCATGCGTGGGCGACGACACAAGGAAGCCCAACCCAATGTAATCATCAGGATCAGTGATAAGAACGCCTGACGCTTTACAAATCCGAGCGGGAGGACGATTTGCCGCCCTCCATGCTTCGTAGCGGCAAACTAACGCATCGCCCAACGGATGAGCTTCGATGCAACGCTTATGAAAAACACCATCGCTGAAGAGATGGAGCGGATCCTTCTTATTTGCGATGAAGGCCGGAAAGCCCAACACCTCAGTGCTGTCGGCCATTGGAAGCCCGCAAAGCGGGCACTTCATTCCATGAATAAATATTGCCATTGATTTACGGAGTTGGGCCAAAGCGAATGATTCTGCCGCCTTCTTGAATGTAGGAGTGCGTTTGCCCGAGAGTTTGAAGAGCAGCCCTGTCAGCAGCAGAAGCTCCAACCGATGCAGTCCCGTAAGGATGGGTATGGCCGATGATCCGAGTAACTTGCCCCTCTCCGAAGGAGATGCCACCTGGCCCTCCAGAGACAAGCGCCCTCTCTCCAGTTGCGAGGCGCACAAGGGCGTGTTCATTGCCGGTAGCAAAGGTAAGAGCCTTGGCTTCGTTTACGATACCTCCAGCAGTTCCCGTGGGCAGCGTTTTTACTATCTGCATCGGCAACACCTCACCGCCCATCCCACTGGCAACGTGCAGTCCACTCTTTGCGGCCGAGTAGCTGAAGCTAAGTGGCGCCAACCCGGCGCTGGTGTTGAAGGATCCCAGGGTGTGGGAAACCGGCTTGCCCAGATCGGCCATCTTGAATGCCGACGAACCGAGCTTCATGCTACCCGCCACATCCCCGATTCCCGGAATTGCAGAGAAGAGGTTCAGGGCGGCATCGCCATAATCTCCCCTTGCCACGCTGATCCCGGCATTGACCAAATCGAACGCGAAGCCGACCACCGGGACCATCCCGAGAACCGAGAGGCCGGTCTGGATGGCATCCAAGGTGGATTCCGAGCCGAAACCGGTGGGATCCCCCAGCGTGAGCGGATTCCCGCTGGCGTAGGCGTACCAGTTCAGGCCGCCCTCGAACTTCGCGGGGTCCATCGAGACGAAGCGGGAGAGCACGGGGCTGTAGTAGCGCGCGCGCATGCTCAGCAGACCGTTCGGGTCGGTGATGATCCCGAGGAAGCCACCGAACTTGAAGGGGGTGTCACTGGTTCCCGTGGCGTGGGTGACCTGACCGTAGGGCGTGTAGAAAAACCGGTCCGTGACCGTGCCCGCTTGATCGGTCATTGCGGCGGTGCCGCCGGTGAAATCGTAGTGGTAGTACTTCGCCTGGGAGGTAGTCTGATCCACCTCGTAGTCGAGACCCACGCCATAGACATAGCGGGTCTTCTTCCCCGTGGGATCGACGCGCACCAGCATCCTCACGAGGGAGCCGCCATGGGGGTCGAAGACGTAGTTCGTGGTAGCCCCCGCATGAGTCATCGAGGTCCGGTGCCCCTCGAGATCGTAGGTGTAGGTGGTATCCACCGCCGCGTCCACGCCGGTGAGCCAGTCGCGTACGTCGAAGGCGAGGGTGGCCGGCGTGCCGGAGGAATCCAGGACGGCACTCGTGAGATTGCCCCGGGCATCGGTCGTCAGGCTTTGGCCGTTGACGCTGCTGATGTCATTGTCGTCGCCGTAGGTGGCCGATGTGATCGGGACCGGCGTGCTACCTCCGCTTGCCGGCTTGGCCGGATGGCTGAAACTGGACGCCAGGTCATCCGTCTTGCGATACTCCAGGCGCTGGACTTGAATCAAAGTGCCGGTGGATGTGCGCTCGGTGAAGCCGATCACGCGGGAGATCGCATCGTAGAGCAACTGGCGCACCGTCCCGTTCGGACGGGTGATCGAGTTCAGGCGGCCATCCGTGCGCCAATTGTAAGTGGTGACGCGGCTCGCCCAGTCCGTGATCGTCAGCAGGCGGCCCTGCTGATCGTAGTTATAGAGGACCGAGTCGTTGTCGAAGGGATTGGTGTCGGTCGCGGAATCCGGATAGTAGATCCGCTTGAGCATCCCGTCGTTATAGTATTCGTAGCCGATCATCCAGCCGTCCGAATTCTTGTAGGTGCGGACCCGGTTGAAGGAATCGTAGGTGCGGACCAAGGTCTTGCCGTTCTCCGTTGCCAGGAGAAGGTTGCCGCGCCCATCGTAGCTGTTATACGAGACAATCTTCCCGCTCGCGGGCCACCAGACCGAAGACAAGCGGCGGTTGCTCGCTCCGTAGAGATTCTGCGTCACCAATTGGCTACCGGCATAGCCCTTTGAAACCTGGGCCACGCGTCCATCTTGCCAGTAGGCGGCACTAAACGTCCGATCGTCCGGTGTCACCGTTTTGGTCACACGGTCCCAATCGTCGTAGTCCATCTGGTAGGTCTTTCCTCTCTTGTCAACGGTGGCGCGGACGTTACCCATCGCGTCCTTCCATTGCGTGGTGGTGAAGGTGGCGGGGTCGGTGACGGTGGCCCTATCGGTCACCACATTCGTCCCGTCCGGCAGCGTTCCGGGAACGTGTTCGGAGAATGCCGTGGTGGTATCGCGGGTCAGGACGTCCGTTGACTTGGTGACCCGCCCGGCGGCGTCGTATTCCGACAACACCGTCCGGGTTCCCAGCTTCGGATCGACCGGGAGCTCGGAAGAAGCGGTCCACCCGTTCGCAAGATAATTGGTCCCGGTGACGTTGCCATTGACGTCATAGGATTGAACTTCCCATTCCCGCTCGTCATAGACCTTGAGCTCGAAGGTATCGTCCGCGGTCGATAGAAGCCCGTCGGCACCTGCATAGCGGGTATAGGTCGGCTTTCCGGTCGAGAGATACTCAAACGCCTTGCGCTTCGATCCGCCCGCACGCCCCGTCGCAGTGGCCTCGAGAGCAAGCCGTCCCGTGGCTTCGTAGAGGCTGGTCTCCGACAGCGTGTAGGCGGGATTGGCGGCGTCCACCCTGACGTGGCTTATGGTCTGCCGCCTGCGGTTGAAGGTGTAGTTATCGGTGATCAGGGAGGGATCGGTCACCGTCTGCGCATCTCCGGCCAAGGTGTAGTTCGAATAAGTCGTGGTGACGTTATTCTTCTTCACGGTCTGGAGGTTCGCCTGACCATCGTAGGTGTTTGTCACCGCGATACCGGCGTCATCCTCGGTAGTCGCTAGAAGGCCTTTGGCGAAACCGCTGGCGATGTATCCGTAGATAGTGGTCTTTCCTCCCTGGATAACCGTTTGCGGATCAGCGGCCGTGCTTCCCGGCGGATAGGTAAATTCAGTGATCCGGTTCAGCGGGTCCGTCTTAAATCGGGGCCGGTGCAGGGCATCATACTGGATAGTGGTGGTGTATGGTGTCGCAGCCGCTGCATTCCTGAACTCGCGGATCGCCGTCGTGTTGTGGTAAATGTCGTAGTCCGTCTCGATGCGGGCCCCGCGTGCATCCACGGTTTCAATTACCCGGTCTTCCGCATCATAGAAATTCAAACTTGCATAGCCAAGGGCATCGGTCTGCCGGACAAGGCGCCCGGCATTGTCGTAGTAGTAGGTTTTGGTGCCGCCCAAGGGATCGACTTCGTCCGTATAGATTCCCGCGTAGCGGAAAATCCACGGCTTGAGCAGGGTCCCGCTACCATCACGTTCGATAATCCCGCTATCCTGCCGGGTCACCCGGCAGAAGGCGTCATATTCGTTTCGGACTACGTCCTGTCCCTTCGGATCGCGGATCAAGCTGAGGCATCCGCCGACACTTGCGTAGGGAGGTGCCGAGTAACCGTAGAGCGTGCTTCCTCCCGAAAGGGAAGATTGGAGAGGACTCAGGTTCTCCGGATCCGTGGAACCTACCAAATTCCCTCCCGAATAGGTGAAGGCAACACTACGGTTAGTAGTGGCGCCGACCACTTCGTTCACAGCCGTCAGGTGATTGCTCCCGTTTGAAGCATAGGTGAAGGTGAGCTTCCTGGTCGAGCCGGCGACGGAAGAGACCTCGGTGATGCCCTTCGGACCCCAAGTGAGCGTCACGGCCTGTCCGTGCGGGCCGGTGATCGCCGTGGCCCGCCCGCGACGGTAGCCGTAGTTCGCGGTATAAAGACCGGTGAACTCGATCGTGTTTCCATGGCGCTGCTTCAGTGTGCCGACACCGTTCGGCGCCATGGTGAAAGTCATGGTGGACCCCGAGCCCCCGTCGTACGTCCCGTCCGGATTGCGGGTGAAGGTCTCCCCCTCGCTACCCATCGTGACGCTGACTGCGTTATTCGTCACCTGGTCGGCGCACCATTTCGCGATGGCATTGACCACCATCCATCGTTTGACATTGATCGATGGCTCGTAATAGCCCTGGTAGTTAGGCTCGGACAGATTTGGCGCGACCCCATCGGTATCGATGAATGCCTTTCTGGGCGGGACCAGATTGTCCCGCATCAGGTGCAGGGAGAGAACAAAAGGCACCATCTGGCGGGGAATCGTCGCCCCCAGCGCGGCGGCTGCATGGGTATTCTCGGTAAGGCGGATATCCCAGTTGTGAGTCCACCCGAAGCCCAGCGCCGCGACATCGTGCCGGGAGCGGGAAGATGAATAATCGCGTTTGAAAGACAACCCCATCGGCGCCTCGCCCGAGCCAAGCGAGAGATCGATCTCCGAGTGCTCGAAAGCGCCGCTTGCGACATTTACCGGATCTGCACCGAAAAGATCGAGGAGCCCGTAGCTCGGCTGCGCCAGGTCAATCAGCTTCAGCGCGGAGGAAAGCTCGAAGTAGCCGGGCTTGGACGAGTCGCTTTCAAAAATAAAGGACGTGTCGATCGGATCGTTCAGGATCGAGTATCCCCCGTTCGCGCCGCCGGCAGTCATCCGGATCGTAAAAGGCGAAAGATAGGCACTGCCGCCGAACATCGCGGAACCGGCGGTCCCCCCGGGACCCGTTGGAAAGGCGCTCTTGTCCTGATAAACCGCGAGGGCGATCGGGGGCGGAGCCCATGGCCGGGTCGCCGCCGATGCCTGGTGCTCGTTAAAGAACGCCTCGTATCCATCCTGCAAAAGGGCCAGCGGTGTCGTCTGGTCCGATGGCGGCTTGTTGTTCCCCACCGCATTCTTCACCAACACGCCGAGAGCAGGAGCTCCATAAAGGGTCTTCTTATGGGCCGCATGGAAGATGTTGACCGTGGAAGCGCCGGAAGCCCGCCAGACTTCTCCGGAATAGATTTGGGCGGAGGAGCTGGCTTGCTCGATGATCGAGTGCTCCAAGGCGCTCTCCAGCAACATCGCCGCATACAAGCCCGCTATCTCGCCACCTACCTCGTTGTAGTTGCCGTCACGGCTGATCGTGGCACCCAGCTGCTGGTAGATATCGATGAAGTAGCCCCCAATCTGGGACATCCTCCCGACGGAGACGAGCTTGCCCAGGTTCACGCCGAAGACATCTCCCGCCGCTTGGCGGACCAGATTCGTCTGACGCAGCCAATCCAGTCCTTGAACATTGAGAGTCTCCAGGACGATCGGCCGTTGTGCCTCCCGTGTGGGGATGCTCCCCCAGGCGATGGTATTCCCCGTGGTGCTCCCCGGATACTGCACTTCCGTGGCTTGGAGGATCTCGTCCAGCCTCGCCTGTCTCGCACGCAGCAAGCCTCCGGAGGGCCTGAAACCGTAAATGATGGAGTGAGCGGCGCGAAGGCGCTCGGGAGCCTCGGCATTTCTCGCGTAGGAAACGGTCGATGTCTGTCCGGTGGTCGCAAAGGGCGCTTTGATCACGCTCACCAGAGGGGCGACCTTTCGCGTCGTGCCCAAAGGCTCCCGGGCGATCTCGGAGATCCCCAAGTCATTTCCGAAGAGATGGTTTTCCAAACCAAGGGAGAGGAAATAATTCACCAGGTTGTTCTCCGTGTGGACGGAAAGCCTGCGGCCCGCCAAGCTTGGAAAATAAACCTCGACCGAAGGCTGATCGTCCAAAGTCAGATTGAGACGCCAGGAAAGGTTCTTGTTCACCGAACAGAAGCTTCCCCCGCCCACCGCGACCGGTATTACTGAAGCAGCCGCATCATCCAGATCGCCGACGAAAACTTTCAACATCTTCGAGCGGCCGAACACCTCGTCCGAAGTCAGCACTCCCAACTTCGAAGGGGACTTGAAATCAGCCAAAAGAGCCGCGCTCAGGCCTTTCAGCGTCCCTTCGAAGCCGCCCGATGGATCGCTATACCATAGCCTGTCGTTCAAAGTTGCCGGCCTCCAGAGGTTGTGGCCGGTGACGGTTCCGCGAACGAGCGTATCGGGAGAAGCGAGTGTTCCTGTTGGAAAGGTCGCCTTGGCGACACGGGTGTATCGCACGCTCCAAGGATCGAGGATCACATCGCCGGAGGTACCGGGCAAACCGGATGCCTTGACGTAGAAACGTCTGATCGTCAGTGCCGACTTGGTCGGCGGAACCTGCATGCGGCCGTCGTTGCTATACCCGACCTGCGCGGCATAGGTGAAAGCCGCTGAAATCCGGCGCCACTCGACATCAGACCATTTCGGATCGGTCGGACCGCCGATGCGAAGGTGGAGGTAGGGGGTTTTCTCCCGATAATAGACTTCATCCGGGTCGGAGCTTGGATTGAAATCCATCCCGTCCGGATCGAGCTTCCAGAGGGAGCAGATATCCGGCGTTACTCCGTCGTTGGCGTGGTAGGGAAGAGTCTGGAGGCCCTGGGCAATACGGATCGTGGCCGAGTAGCCGAGATCCGCGTCGCTGGCGATCTGTAACAGGGCCGCCAACAGGAATGCCTTGTCCAGATCATTCCCCGATTCTTCCAGCAAGGTTAGGCGAGGGCCTTTCTTAAGACCGAAGTAAAGCTCGGACTCGATCTCATTGCGGACATAGTTATAGATCTTTACAGGATCATGATTCAATCCCCTCGCGAGTTCCTTCAAATCGGGCGTGAGTTCGAGAACGGGAGAAGTCGTCGCTACGCCCGTCGTCGCGGAAGCGTAGGCACCGAGCCCGATCTGGTCTGTAGTCCCGAAGTAGTCGCCATCGAGCTCCGGAAGGTGCTCGGAGCTGGCAGCTCCCGTGCCCGGAGTCGGATCCGGTTCTTGGGCGAAAAGGGACGGCACCAGAAGAGCTCCAAGCAAAACGGCCGCGTTACGGAAAAAGGGCTTCATCGGAATCAAGAATGGTTATGCTGGCTTATTGAGCGTTCTGGATATTTCCGGCAGCGTCGTATCCGTAGCTATGCACCCTCGCCCCGGAGACTCCGGTTAGCCGGTCCAAAGCGTCGTAGGAGTAGGTTTCCGATCCGGGATGTCCCGTGAACGACGAGCTGTTGGGATCGGTCCCCAGGATCGCTTCCTCGGCATTGGTGAGCCCATCCCCATCGGGATCTTCGTCGGCCCATATTCCTTGGCTCTCCGCGGTAGTCGTATCGCCGAAATGCTCGATTTCCCAGCCATCCGGCAAGCCGTCGGCATCAAGGTCGAACGATTCGAAACGCAGCGAAAATACCAGCTTCAGCTGCCCGACATTCGCGGCCGCGCGGTTCTTCTCCTGATTCTGGTTATCGGCCGGGTTCCAAGGATAAAGCGTTCCATCCGTATCCTCGAAATAATCGGTCCCCTCCACCGCAAGGCCGTTCGTTTGGAGCTGTCCTTCCATCCAGACCGCGTCGAGTTGCGTAAGATGCTTATAGAACGGGGCGGCCAGGGCCTTCAAGGCTCCGATCTGGAGAGGTGCTCTTTGGGCTGCCAGCCACTCGGCCGACGGGCTTGCGGGGCGCTCGGGAAAAAAGACTCCGTTCGTCGATGTTGCCGTCGCCTTGTATAGCTCCGCCTCGATGGCAGCCACCACGGGTGAGCCAGCCCCCAGGATCACCCTCAGCTTTTCCAACGCGCTTTGCGCCATCCATTTCCCTTGCCCCACGTTGGCGACGCCCTTGTTGTTGGATTCCGCATTGCTCAGCGCAGGTGGATTGCCCTGAGACCACCAGCCGGGGGGCAAGGCTCCGACAGGAATTGCCACAACCAGAATCCCGAGCGCCAAGGCAGACAGCGGCCGGGGGCCGGAATAAAATCTTTTTAAGTTCATACCATCAGTTCGGCAAATCGCCTGCGTCCTGCGATGTGTTAGGGGGATCGCCTCGGGTTGGTCAATTCTGTTATTTCTTCCTACATCACGATTCACACATTTTTCATCTCGACGGTGTAGAATGATGACATCGTGTCCGATTATGCGTCTCTTGGCCGGATCTTTTCACCGGCGATCGGAACGCGGGATAACATGACATCCCCCGGAGCACTTCCTTCATCTTCCCGCTGGCAGCCGTGATCCGGCAAATCCAGGCGCCTACCTCTTCTCGTGGTCCCGCATCATCCGCCGGACGTCCTCGATCTGGCCGAAGAGGACGAGGATGTCATCCTCCTCGAATTGCCTTTCGGGAAGGGGGATGCCGAGGACGCGGTTGATGGGGTGGTGCGTGGAGCTGAGAGGGGCGGCCCCGCGGCCTTTGGCGATGGTGATCAGGTTGAGCGAATAGCGCCCGCGCAGGTTCTGCTCCTGCAAGGTCTGCCCGACCATCTTCGGCGGCACGAGAATCTGCGCCACTTCGTACCCGCCTCCGAGCTCCAGGCTGCCGATGATGTCCGGAGCCTTGAGCGAGCGCGCGAGCCACGCGGCGGCCATGGCTTCGGGCACCATCAGCTCGTCGATTTTCAGCAGCTTGAGCAGGCGCCCGTGCAGCGGATTGATGATGCGGCTGATGATCCGCCGGGCGCCGAGCTGCTGGAGGTTGGCGGCGACGGAAAGGGAGGCTTCGAAGTCCTCTCCGATCGCCAGGATCACGGCGTCGCATTCATCCACGGGGATTTCGTGGAATGCATTGAGATCCGTGCAGTCGGCGAGGATGAGGTATTCGATCTCGTCTTTCAGCGCGTTGATGCGCGAGGGGGTGTTGTCCGCGGCCACGATCTCGTGTCCCTCGCGGCTGAGCTGGCGGGCGAGGTGGGTGCCGAAGGTTCCTAGGCCGATGATGCAGAATCTCATGACGCGTGAGGTTTTCAGGTGAGCAGGATGTTTTCCTCCGGTCTCCCGGATGCGGGCCGGGGGTCCGGCGGGATGAGCGTGGCCAGCACCGTGAGCAGGCCGATCCTCCCGACGAACATGTTCAGGATGATCAGCATCCTGCCGCCCTCCGTCAGGGCGGGGGTGAGGTCGAGCGAGAGCCCGACGGTGGCGAAGGCGCTGATCAGCTCGAACAAGAGCGCGCGCCCGGACACCCCGCTGCCGGTCTGGAGAGCCTGGAGGACGATGAAATTCACACCCAGCCAGAGCACCGCGAGAACCATCAGGCCAAGGGCCCGCGATCCCGTCTCCCGCGGGATGGTCCGGTGAAAGGCGACCATGCCGCGCCTGCCGGAGCGGAGCTGGTCCCACAGGTGGCCCAGTCCCACGGCGACCACGGTGGTGCGGAGGCCGCCCGCGGTGCCGCCGGGCGATCCGCCGATGATCATCAGGATCATCAGGGCCTGGATCGTCAGGATGCCGATGCCTCCCATCGGCACCGTATTGAAGCCGGCGGTGCGCGCGGTGATGGAATGGAAGATCGCGGTGAGGATGCGGCCGCCGTTCACCGGGCCATCATGCGCGGCAAACTCCGTGAGGTACATCACGATGGCACCGCCGGCAATGAGGGAGACCGTCACCACCAGCACCAGCCGGGTGTGGACCCTCAGGCGGATGGGCGGCACCTTCCTGCCGAGGCGGCGCTTGATCTTGGAGACGGCCCACTGGGTCAGGTCCTCGCACACCAGGGAGCCGAGGCCGCCGATGACGACGAGCACGAGAATGCAGGTCTGCCAGAGCGCATTGGCATCCACCACCTTGCTGGCCAGGCCGTCCGGAAAGGTCGAAAAGCCCGCGTTGCAGAAGGCGGACACCGAGTGGAAGACGGAGTGGAACCACCGCGCTCCGGAACCGGGAACGGCATCCATCCCGGTGAAAAGGATCACCGCCCCGATCGCCTCGCAGATGAAGGTGAGGCAGACGATGAACTTCAGCGTCCCGTCCACCCGCGCGAGCCGGTTTTCCTGCATCATGCGGCCGAGCAGCAGCCGGTCGTGCAGGGAGATGCCTTCGAACAACATCACCGCCGCGAAGAACGTGAGGGTCATGATGCCGAGCCCGCCGATCTGGATGAGCAGCAGGATCACCATCTGGCCGGTGTGGCTGAAAAACGTGGCGGTATTCTGGACCGTCAGCCCGGTCACGCATACGGCGCTGGTGCTGGTGAAGACGGCATCGAGCCACGTGCAGGTCTCGCCCGGCACGGTGCAGCGCGGCATTTTCAAGAGCATGGTTCCCGCCATGATGATGACGAGGAACGAGCCGATCAGCACGAGCCCGGGATGGAAGGCCCGCCTGGTGAAGCGCGTCTGGTGATGGATCATCGAGGACAAGCCGGAGACGATCACCGCGAGCTGGATGAAGATGTGCCCGCCCAGCGACCACTCCCCCGTGGCGGAAAGCGGCTGGAACAACAAGACGGCGGAAACCAGGGACACCACCACACCCGCCGCCGCGTGAGCCCCGAGCCTCACCCGCTCACGCCCGTAGTCCCCGCGGCTGCGATAGGCCCGGACCCGGTCCACCCCGAAGAGGATCCCGGCGACGACCGTGCCCCAATGCTGCCAATCCACGATCTCGCCGGTCCACCCGATGATCGACAGCAGGCAGGCGGCGACGGCCAGCGAAAGAAGCGGATGAACCCAGAGGGCGCGTGCAGCCGGACTGACCGGCCTCTTTTGGGGATCGTGGGGACTCATGCACTTTCGGAACCTCGCTCGCGCCCGCCTGCAGAGGACTGCGGGAACCGGGTGCGGAAATCATGCCGCCAGGCCGGGAGCGGGTAAAGCTCCAAGGTCCCCCGCCCTATCGGGCCCCCGGGCCGGGCTCCGGGGGATTCCTGACACCCTCTCCGTGCACGAATGTTGGAATCCCAAGGATCCACTGTGATTTTACAACAGAGACAGCGAAGATGATGGCCAGATGCTCGGATCTATCATAGATGGCAGATCCCCATATGGGGCTGACAAATGAAAGAACCCAATACTAACCCTAAGTCCACACCGCCCCGCTCCCCAAGGCGGGCAATCATCTTATCCGCCACCCTGCTAGGTGCCTGCGGATTGACATGGCACCTGTACCAACCGTTGGAGCTCCGGGAGGAGAAAGCGGCGCGGAGCCTCCCTGCCCACGGCAGGGCGGACCGGCAGCAGAGACCCGGAGACACTGAAAATGCGGGGCTTAAGCGGCTTGAGAAGCGCGGCGCGCAGGCGGTGCCCGCGGTGGCCGGAGATCCCGCGGGACCTCCGGTAGCCGCCATCGTCCCGGAGCGGGCCCTCATCGCCTCGGGCTGGAAAGCCGATCCCGAGCCTTCCCTGGCGGACTTCGCCGCTTGGGTGGATCGCTATCTCTCCACTCCGGCCGACAAGCGCGGGGAGATGGAAGAAGCAGGGGTGCAATTTGCATCAGGACGGCGCGACTTCCTCGCATCGCAGATATCGGAGGATCCGCGGAGAGTATTGGCAAATGCCGTTCCGCTCGCCATCCGCGGGCAACTCCCTGCCGCCGTTGAGGCCCTTCTGGAAGAGCGCGTCAGCGGCTACGGCGACCTCTATTCCCTCCACACCACTCCCTCCCCGGACGGCAGCGGCGGGGCGGCGGTTTTCGACTATGCCCGGATCGATGGCGAAAGCTACGAGGCCTTCCGCTACGGCAAGCGCACCGCCACACCCTATGTCAATGGAGCATCGCTCCACGGCGTGGCGGTGGATCAAAAGCTGGCAGTGCTCGATAGCCCCGTGCGGACGCTCGAGCAGGGCGAGAAGCTCGAGGGGGAGACCTTGAACGAGTATTGCCCGGTCTCCGAGGAAACGGTGGCCAAGCCCGCGGCCGGCACGGTGAAGGCGGAGGAAAGCACCTTGTTCCAGATCGGCACCGATCTCTACGGGACCTGCGAGCCCGCCCACGTCACCAACGTGGAATCGGCCATCGCGGCCGGCGAGCAGGGCGCGGAAAATACCGCGGCGCGGCTGAGCAATCACGACCTCCAGGCTCTCTACAAAAAGAGCGTCGCGGCCGGAGCGCAAATCCTCGGTGCCGGCGATAGCGGCATCTCCGGCTCCAGCGGCTATATCGGCAGACCGCCCTCCAGCCTCACGCATGGCGGGAAGAACATCCTCATCATGCGCGTGCAGCCTACGGACAAGCCCTTCCCTTCCTGGGCCACGGCGGCTTCCTTCAATGACACGGTCACGCGTTCCGATGGCTGGGATGTCCGCACGCGCCGGATCTCCTACCAGAAATCCTGGATCAACCGCGCGGATGTCACGCCCGTGATGAACCTGCCCCAGAACTCCGCCTACTACACCGGCAATGGCTACGACTGGGGCCGCTGGGCGGATGACTCGAAGGCGGCCGCGGCGGCACAGGGCTATAACCTGGCGGACTACTCCTGCTTCGTCATCGCCCACGAGGGCTACAGCCAGTTCGGCGCGGCCGGCTGGGGCGGCGGCGGGAATATCTGGTGCAACGGCAATTTCGACGTGCGCCTCTTCGTCCACGAATACGGCCACGTCTTCTGGCTCCCCCATGCCAATTCCTGGTACAGCACCGACGGCAACCCGATCTCCCCGGCCCGCCAGCACCGCGAGTATGGCGATGCCAATGATCCCATGGGCAATGCCTGGGGGGCCAACGCCTTCAATAGCTACAACGCCTACTTCAAGAACTTCTGCGGCTGGCTGCCGGACCCGGCGGTGCAGACGATCACCCGCAGCGGTACCTACCGCGTCTATCAGGATGACGGCGCCACCGCCCTGAACCGCACGCTGGCGCTGAAATTCGGCCGCGACTACGAGTTCAACTACTGGATCACGATCCGCGGCGACACCATCGCCCAGCCGAATTTCAACAACGGTGCCGCGGTAATGGCCGTCTCCTCATGGCGCACCTCCGATAGCAAGGTGCTCGACATGAATAATCCGGGCGACGACAACCGCGACAACGCCCCTCTCGCAGTCAACCAGAGCTGGTATGACGCCGCGGCGGATCTTACGATCCGGACGGTGGCGGTAGGCGGCAGCAATCCGAACCGCTATGCCGATATCGAGATCACCTTCGGCCCGCGGAATCAGGGCGGCTACCGCCCGCTCGTGAGCGGCGGCGTCTATCGCTTCAAAAACCGCCACAACGGGAAGTACCTCGACGTGCCCGGCAACAGCTCCGCCGACAATGTCGCCGTCCAGGTGGCGAACGCTTCCGGCACCGCCTCCCAGAACTGGGTGGCGTGGCGCAATAGCGACGGGACCTATAGCTTCAACCACCAGGGCACGAACAAGTGGCTGGACGTGGTGAACAACGGCACCGGCGACGGCGCGGAGATCATCCAATACACCGGCAACAGCAGCGACGCGCAGAAGTGGTGGGTGGCGCAGAACCCCGCGGCGCACCTCTTCCTGGTGCACAAGGGAACCGACGGCAAGGTGCTGGACATGGACCCAGGCGGGGTCAACGACATCCACCAGTGGGGCCATGTCGATGGCAACTGGCAGCAATGGTACCCCGAACTGGTCGCCATCGCTCCCGGCACCTACCGGCTCCTGCCGAAGCACGCGCACTACCAGTGCGTGGATATCGCCGGCGTGTCCACGGCTGACGGAGCGCAAGCTCACCTGTGGCAATACGTGGGCGGCGCGAACCAGAAGTGGGAGGTCAGCAATCCGGCGGGAAGCTGGCTGCGCCTGACACCGACCCACGCCGTCTCCAAGGCGCTCGACGTCGATGCCGCCGGCAGCGCCAACGGCACGAAGATCCACCAATGGGCCTGGTATAACAATAGCGCCCAGCATTGGGCGATCAGCCGCACGGACGGGAATTGGCTGCGCTTCACCCCCGAGTGCGCCTCGGGAAGCTGCCTGGAAGTCAGCGGGGATGACAACCAGTTCGGCAACGGCAGCATCGTCCAGCTCTGGCAATTCACCGGAGCCCAGGACCAGCAATGGCGCTTCGCCGACGCCGACTGAACCGGCACGGCTGCCTTGTTCCGGTACATTGGCTAACTATCATCGGCTCCGCCAGCGATTGCGCGGAGCCGGTGATCGTCGGCTCGTCCTGCCCGCTTTCGCATACCGCTTCCAGCAGCACCCGGTTCGTGGGCAGGGCTTCGGCCGGCGTCTTCTTCAACCCGCCGTTCTCGCATTCCAGCTCCTTGAGCCGCTTCGCCTCGTTGGGTGGTCGTGTCTAGCCGGCGGGCTACGCCCCGGGCCTAACACTCCAACGGCCCGAATAAGCGAGGTCTCGTCACCTCGGGAAAGGCTATCCGAGCAAATAGCGGCTGCCGAAGAGGATGACCCAGGCCAGGACCACGAAGACGAGGCCTAGAGCGATCTTCACGCCAAAGGTGTGCTTGGTTTGGAAATGGATCAGGGCCTTGTTGCTCATGCCGGTGAAGGCGAGCAGGAAGATCACCACGAGGGGGGTGATGAATGCCAGGTTGTAAGCGAGCAGCCACACCACGGCGTCCTTCCGGCCCTGCTGGATGCTGTAGATGATCGGCGCATAGACCTGCCCGGTGCAGGCGAGTTCCAGGAAGGAGATCACGATCCCCGCGACGAAGGCCGCGATGACGAAGCGGCGCGCCTTCGCCCCCGTCCGGATCACGCCGCGGATGCGGTCCTTCAGGAAGGCGGGGAGCTGCAAGGTCATCTCGTCCAGCTTCCCGGCACGGGCCTTGAAGGCATCCCGGAAGGAAAGGAAGGCAGCGAGGAGCGCCAGGCCGCCGAAGATCCAGTCGAGATACCTTTTGATCCCCGCGATCCGGCCGGTAAGCTGTTCCAAAACGTGATGCAGGGCCAGCCCGGCGAGGAAGTAGGCCAGGAAAACCGCGCTGATAAAAGCGGCGCCGACCATCAGCATCTCGCGGGGCGTGCGGCGCGCGACCTGCAGATAGGATAGGAAGAAGATGATCGTCGCGAAGGCGCAGGGATTCACCCCGTCCGCCAGACCGGCTCCGAGCACGACCGGCAATGTCAGCGACTCGAACTTCTGCTCCACGGCCTTTTCCGCCGCCGCGATCTCCGGCTCCGCCATGCGGCTCCATGCGTTGTCCTCGGGCATCGCCATGGTGGTGGCGAGCAGCTTGCCCAAGGCCTGGGGCGCGATGTCTTCCTTGATGAGATAGCCTGCCTGCGTGAAGAGCGCCGGAGAGATATTGTGCTTCAAGGTGGGCACCTGGAAGCCGGTGCAAAGCGCCTGGTTGAAGACGGTCCCCTTCGCTTCGATGATGTTGTGTTCTTCCACTTCCAGCTTCGGGAAGTCCTTCTTCACGATCTCGATCAACTGGCTGGCCTTCTCACATTCGGCACATCCCGGCTTGTAGAAGTAAACGAGCTTCAGCGTGGATCTCTCCGCGGCCCCTTCCTCATCCGCGGCCGCCTCCGCGGTTTGCTGCGGTGCGGATTCCGTGGCACCGGCCCCCGCGGCCAGGGCTGCAAAGCTTGCGAAGCCGCTGCCCCGGTCGGTTTTAGGAGCGATCATCCCGGCGATCGCCTGCATCTTCTCCGGTTCCACCTTCGAGGTGTCCAAGGCCGCCGCCACCGGTGCCAGACCCGGACCCAGCCGCCGGGCATTCTCAGCCATCCAGTCCGCGACGCGCCGGGAGGCGGAGCTTTCCTCGGGCTGGCTCCCCATCAGGACCGCGAAGGCGTTCACATCGATCGGCTGCCCGTGCGAGAGCAGCGCGAACATCGACTCGAACCGCGTCTCGGGAACCGGATCGGACGCCGCCAGCTTTTCGAGCCATTGCCTGGACTCCGGCCGGAGCTTGCGGGAGGAGCGCTCGGAGTACCACGAAGCATCCTTGAGTGCGCGGCTGTCGTCGAAGCGGTGGTGCCAGGCGGATTCACCCTTGCCCGCGACTTCCGCCAATACGGCACGCACCTGGGGGACCGGGTCCGAGGCCAAGGTATCCAGATTGGCAAAGAAGAGGGGCGAGCCCGCCGAGCCGAGCGCAAACCATGCGGCACGCCGGACCCAGGGATTTTCGGAGGACTTCGCCAGCCTCAGCACCGGCTCGGCAGCTCCCGCCCCTAGGCCGTTCCGCATCGAGATCAATGCCAGCACCCGCAGGGGACCGGAGGCACCCTCCGCCGCTGCGATCTTTGCCGCCCACGGGCGCACCACGCGGCTGCCCGAGCCCTGCCGGGCGGCGGATTCGAAATGGTAGGTATAGACCTCGTGAGGCTGTAGTTTCGCCTCCGGGCTCTCCAGCTCCGCCAGAACCATCGAGAGGAAAGCCTGCGAGTTCGAATTGGAAAGCGAGGAGGACGCGGCCGCGGCGCGGATCTCTTCCACCGGATCGCGGAGCAGCATCTGCAGCAGCTCGAGCGCCTCCTTGCGCGTGGGATTGTAGAGCTGCTCGGCGATCGCGGCGCGTTGCGCGGTGGAAAGCCCCGGGAGTCTCCCCGTGAGGATCCGCAGTCCATTGGGCTCGCCGGCGCGTGCCAAGCAGAGCGCCGCACGGAAGGCTTCCGGGGTATCGCCGGTCGCGGCCACTTCGGCGGCGGCTTTGATCAGCTCCCCCCGGGCCCCGGGGATCACTTCGGTACTGCCACCTGCGGCCGGGGTCTGTTCGCCGGCCGCCTTGAGAAAGGAATCATAGAGCGGGTCGAGCGCCGTCTTCTCCCCGCTGCGAGGCGTGTATTGGCTCAAGAGCATGCTCAAGCCCGGATCGCTCGCTCCGCTCACCGTCCCCAGGACCAGACGGTCCAGGACCGCGGCGCGCTTTTCGGGGATGCCCGAGCGTAGCGCTTCCACCAGCACGGTTGCCACTTGGTCGGTCTTCACGCGGTCGGCATCCGCGGAGAGGAAACGGATGGCGGCACAGGAGACATCCAGCTCCGTATCGCGCGCGAGGCCGATCACCACCGGCACCAGCGAGCGATTCGTTTCGGCCGCGCGCACCGCTGCCAGGCGCGCATCCGCCGGATACGTCGCCAGCTTGGCCAGCATCTCCTCGTCCGGCTGTCCTCCCACTCCCGAGTAGCCCTCGAAGACCGGCCCGGTCATCCCCGGGTCCTTCATCATCATCTCCTTCAGCTTCGCCTTCGCGCCCTCGGCCCGGAGCACGGCTGCCGCCTTGATCGCACTGAAACGCACGAATTCGTCCGGATCTTCGAGCAGCTCCACACAGCGCTTCTCCGCGGCCTTCAGGGTGCAGGCCGCGACGTACTCCAGCGCCGCCGTCCGCACCCGCCAGCGCGGGTCTTCCAGTGCCTTGAGCACCGCCTGGCCGACCTCCTCCTTCACCGGGCCCGCCGGCGGCGGCGAGCCGGACCTCCCGCCGAAGGAAGACATCGTGCCGGTTTCACCCCCGGCAAGTTTCATGCAGGCCTGGATGGCGGAAACGAGCAGATCCTCGTCCTCGTGCGTCAGGAAGGAGGCGGCGATCTTCAGCGAAGGATCGCCGGGAATCTCCTTCAAGCGGCGCAGCGCCCCGTGGATCACGTTTACATCCTTCTCGGCGATCAGGGCCGGACCTACCACGTCCAACGCCTGGGCACCACCCGAGGACAGCATCGCGTCGATCGCCGTCTCACGGACCAGCGGATCCTGATGGCCGATGAAATCGCGCAGGATCGGGAGGGCGACCAGCCCCGCGCCCCGCAGCGTGCCCAGGGCCGCGAGAGTCTGATCGCGGCTGCCGAAGGCGAGCTGCCGCGCCGTCGCGGCCGCCTGCGGCCCGAGGGATCGCGAAAGCACGATCTGGTACTGCGCTTCCCTCACCTTGGTTCTTCCGCCCGGAGGCAAGGTGGGCGAATCGTTGAGGAAAGTTTCCAGAAAGCCCACGGCCCCGAGTCCATCCGCCTCCAGCATCCGCCGCGCACGTGCGGACTTGTCCGCGTCCTCGCCCAGCAGGTCGCGCAGGTAGCCGCGCCGCTGGTCCTCGCCCAGGAGATCCTTGGCGGGACCGCTACCCGGTTCCCGGCCCGTCCAGTTCTGCCATCGCGCCAGAGGCCCCTCGTTCTCCGGATCTCCGGGCGGCAGCCAGGGATTGAATCCGAAATCGCCGCCCGCCTTTTCTTCCAGCAGCTCCAGGGCACCCAGCCGGACCGCCAGGGCGGAATGGTGCAGCAAGGTGACCATCAGCGCCGACGGGAAAGGATCGAGCGTCAGGATCGCCGTGCGGATCGTATTCCGCCCCGCGGGATCGGCCAGCAGCGGCACCGCCCGCTGCAATTCGGCCTGGTTCGGCTTGCCGTCCTTCAAGTCCGCGAGAGCCGCCTGCACGGGATCCGGCTCCTGCCCGGAGGCAGGAAGGACGAGCAGCAGGGTGGCGAGCAGCAGGCTTCGTTTCACGCGGGAGATCGGCGGGGTGCGCTCAGTGCAGCAGTGCGTAAGCGAGGATGTTCGCGTTGATCTCCATCGAATTCTGGATCTCGTTCCCGCCGCAGCAGCAGCAGCCCTCCGTGTGCGAGGTGTCGTTCAAGCCGTCGCTCGAATAAACGACCACGATCTTGCCATCGCGGACGACGCCCCGCAGCCGGGACTCGCCGCCCGATTTCGCGAGCTTCAGATCCTTCACGGTGAAAACCGTGCGGAAAATCTCATGATCCATCGCGATATCCGTGAGGCAGTCGTTTCCGAAAAGGCGCTTCAGCTCGCGCTGGAAGGCACCGTCCCAGGCCTCGTTCGAGCACGAGGCGGAGGCCAGCAGGAAACCGCCGTTCTCCAGGTACTTCTTCAGGTGCTCGCGCTCTGCGGCAGTCAGGGTGAAGTCCCCTTCCCCGGTCATGATGACGAAGGGGATCTTGAAGAGTTCATCGGAGGAGAGCTTCACCGGCTTGAAGCGGCGCTCGGTCGCGATCGACGTCTTCTGCTGGACGGTCGAAAGGAATTCGTCGCTGAAGCACCGGGACGTTTTGGTGCCGGCGTAGATCAGGTTGCCGCACTCGACGGCTCCTTCCTTGGCGCTGAGGAGCGGGCAGAGCGCCAGGCTCGCGAGGATGGTCAGGAGTTTCATAGGTTTCACGATGTGGGTGATTTCATGCCGGCTTCTCCGCCGGGGATTCTCAAAGGGGTCGGATTCATCCTTCCGGATCGAAGTAGCGCTTCACCGCCTCGCGGTATGGTTCAGGGACGCTCTCTGGCTCGGGCGCGGATTGCGTTTCCCGCGGCTTCTCGGAAGCAGGCATGGTCTCCGACTCCGCGGCAGTCGCGATCGCCTTGCCTTGTCCCGTCCCTCCCTTGCCGTCGGCGCTGCCGCCCATGGACGCGGGCTCGAATTGCATCCGCTGCGGGCCCAGCACCGGGATATCCGGCATGGCGAAGCCGGGCGCGGCATTGCCCGTCGGGCCGGTCCCGCCGCCGCCCATGCCGCCGCCGCCCATTCCTTGGTTCGGAGACATGCCCGGATTCTGGCACATCAGGCCTTCGAGCAATTGCTGCATCGTCCCGTTCAGATCGGGAGCCGCGACGGAAAATTGCATGCACTGGCCCTGGCAAGCCGAGCTGAATGGATCGTCTTTTTTCGCCATCAGGCCTTCGAGGATCGACCGCGCCAGCTCCGCTTGCACGAAGGCGTCGTTCGCGGCGCCCTGCTTGCCTTCGTCGGCGGCACCTTGCATCGCCGACTGCGGGTCCGCCACGCGCAGGGCTTCCGTGAACGCGAGGGCGGATTCCTTCAAGGGTGCCAGGGCCGGATCATCCAGGGCGTTCGCGCGCCGGGCCAGCTCCGCGGCGAATTTATCGAGCTCTTCGCGGTTCTTCTGCTGGGTCTCCGCCAGTGGAATCAGCAAGCGGCGGTTCTGGTCGTTACCCTTGTGGATCTCTTCGGCAATCGTGCGGATGCGTTTGGTGATGGAAACCTGGTTCTGGTAGATACGCTGGAATTTCGCGGCCATCTCCAGGATCTTCCCCGCTTCCGCGACCAGGCGGGCATCTGCCTGCAGTTGCCTGTGCTCCTCCCCGGTGGCACCCAGGCGCTCCCGCATCTCCCGGATCGCGCGCCGTTGAGCGCCCTCCCCTGCCTTCGGGTCGAAACCGGCAAGTTGCTCCATGTTCGCTTTCGCATTCGCGGCACCCTTCTCCGCGAGTTCCTTCAGCCGCTGCTCCAGCTCGAAGGCCGGGAAGTCCTTCGCCAGTTGCTCCAGCAAGGCCGCCGCTTGCCCGTGCGCCGCGTGGGCCTGCTTGCGGGCCGCTTCCACCGCCGCGGGATCGTCGCGATCCGCCGCCGCGTCCATGGCATCGAGCCCCTCCCTCGCCTGCTGGAAGGCGCGCGCGACCGCCGCGTAGCGCGCGGAGAATTGCTCCAGCGTGGTCTGCGCGCGGATGCGCTCCGCATAGTCCTCCTCGGAGATGATCCTGACCCGCGAAATCTCCGAGGCACCCTGTCCGAGCAGCGAAGGATTGTGATCGGAAGCTTCGAGGAAGAGCTCGATCGTCTGCCCGGGACTCACCCCCAGCCGCGAGAGCTCGATTGCATCGGCGAAGTCGTAGTTGCGATCCCGCAAAACCGGTGCCACCACCCGGGTGCGATCGCGGAAGCCTTCCAGCGTCCTTACCAGTTGCACCTTGGCCAGTGCGTGATCGTCCTCCGCCCTTCCCGCGAGGCGCAAGGTGGTGCCGGGGGTGGCCAGCAGCATGCGCGGCGGCGAGGCCAGATCCACCACCGGAGCGGCGTCCGGCAAGGTCTTCAAAGCCAGCTCCAGGGGCGTGGCGGCAGGAGTTCCGCGCACATCCCGTAGCACGGCGGAAAGCTTGCCCGGCCGGGTCGCGGTCCAGCGGAAGGCGATCCCGTCCGCACCGGTGACTTCCCCGGCGATCTCCTCCGGCACGGCTTCGACTCCGGGAACGGCGGCTGGAGTGAAAATCAGGGCGGAAGGCCCGAGCGGCCTGTTGCTCGAAAGCTCCAGCACCATCGCCGAGCCTTCGATGGCGGAGATTTCATTCGTGTCCAGCGGCACGGTCGAAGCCTCGCGGCCGGTGTAGGCAGGCGGTGTCACCGTCAGCGTGCCCGCCAGCACCTTCGGCTGGAGCAGCAGCTCGACGGGCAACCAGCGGGAGCGCGCCTTGCCACAGGCGAAAGCGATCACCACCGGATCGGTAAGCGACTCGAGCGTGCGCGAGAAGCGGGTGCCGGTTTCACGGAACGACGGCAGGCGTAGCAACTCGTCCGAACCGGAGCGGCGGACCAGTAGTTCCACCGGGTGCTCCAGCTCGCCCCCCGTCACCTCGACTGCCAGCGCCAGATCGCCCCCGTAGAGCGCCGACAATTCAGCGGGTTCCACCGCGAAGTTCAGCGGGCTCCAGGGCGGAAGATCGGCCTGCGGGTTCAGCAGGCGGCCGGCGATCGTCCGCGTGGCATCCGGCTTCGCCAGCGCCAGGAGAACGATCGGCAGCAGGGCCAGCACCAGCGCCAGCGCCGCCAGGCCCACCTTGTTCCAACCGATCAGCTTCGAGACCGGAAGGCCCCGCAGAGTAGCCGCCGCCTCCGCTTGGGCGCGTTCCGCGAGCATCTTGCCCAGCGGCGTTTGCTCCTCGGAGAGGTGGAGGCCCATCGCTCCTTCCGCAGGTCTGCGGGGGGAAGCGAGCAATCGATCCACAGCCGCGGCCCCGCGCGTCCGGGAATAGCGGCTGGCGATGGCCATCAGGACCAGCGCCCCGGCGATGATCGCTCCCAGCATCACCTTCACCACCACCGTGCGCGGCGAAGCCTCGAAAGCGAACCATGCGTCCGCGAGGCCTGCTGCAAGCGCCAGCAGTGCGGCCACCGCGACCGCGACCAACAGAGCCGCCAGCCAACGGCCCAGACGCCGCCAGCGGCGGACGCGATCCAGTGCGGAGTGGAAGTTCATGGTCTTGGAAGTGGCGGTGCTCACGGCCTGATATCGGATAAGGTGGGTCGCCCCCAGGAGCGGAATTGCTGGATCACGATCCGCTTGTAGCCCCGGTCCCGGAAATAAGCGTTCATCTTCGCGATCTCCCGCTTCTCTTCGTCGTCCGTCCAGATGTTCTTGTGGAACATCACCACCACCAGATCCTTGCGTTTCTGGTCGTTGAAGAAGCTGATCAGCTCGGCCGGATCGAAGAGTTGGGGATCACGCGCCGGAGTCCCGCCAAGCATCGTCAGCCGCCCGATGTTGATGTCCATCTTCCGCCCGGCGGTGTATTCGACCGCGATGTCCGCCTTGCGCTCGGTCTCGAAGGCCCGCTGCGTCTCGCGTTCCCCGGCTGCCGGCCGTGAACGGTTCCTCGGGCCCTTGTTCAAAATCATATCGATGGAGTTCCGCGTGACAGGCACGCCGGAGGTCTCCGGTTGCTGCGCGCAGCCCGTGATCGCGAAGGCGAACGCTGGAAGGAGTTTCTTCATGCCAGTCCCTGCCTCCTTCTGAAATACCACTCCGAAGCGAGGATGAGTGAAATCATTACCGCGAGAGGCCACCGCGTCCACGAGGGCTGCCAGATGGCACCGGTGCTCCGCTCCGTCGGAGCCTCCGGCGTGAAGGCCTTTTCCATGAACCCGCCGAAATCGCCCGCGGCGATCATACCACCGCCCGTGGATTTTGCCAAGCCGGCCAGGAAATCCGGATCGGCGGCCAGATTATCGTTCTCAGCGGGCGGTGCCGGCACGATGAAGTTGGCCTCCGGCGCGGGCGGTGCCTTCGCGCGGGGATCCACGACGCTCAGCTTCCACGCTCCCGGGGCGTCCGGCGTGAAAGAAGCGCGCCACTGCGGATGACCGCCCGGGTCCGGATAGATGGCGGGCTTCGAATCGGCCACCTTGCCGTCCGGCGCGGTGATCCGCAGCAGGGGCTCGGGGACCCCGCCGCTGCCCCGGAAGGACATGCTGACCGCCACGGAATCGCCGGCCCGGCCGCGGAGCGAGGGCAGACGGAGCGAGAAATCCTGACCGGGAAGGAACTCCGAATAGGAAGCCATCCACTGGATCAATTGCGTCCAGAAGTCCTCATACATGTTCCCCAGCTCGCGGGCCTCCGGGTAGAAGTCCCACTTCCAAAGGCCGTCGCCATTCACCAGCCCGCACACGCCTTGGCCATAGCGCCTCACCAGCAGCGCCGGGAAGCGCCCGGAGAATCCTGCGGCCCCCTCGCTGACACCCTCCGCCAGGACGCGGGTGAAAGGCTTCACCAGCGAAATCTGGCGGCCGTCCTTCAGGGTCGGCAACGCCTTCCAAAGCGAGGCGTCCGGCGGCGGCAAGGCCGCGCCGAAAAGTCCCGCCGCTTCCCCGTCCGCGACCGGCTGGAAGCGGAAATCGCCCGCGGTCGCAGCGGCCCAGGACACCGGCTCCAGGGTCTCCAGCCCGGGCACGCTTCCCGTCGCGGGCTTGCCGCGGGCGAAAAGCACCGCGCCGCCCCGGTCGCGCACGTAGGTACGCAGCGCCTCCAATCGCGCCGGGCTGAGGAAGGCGTCCACGTTCTTCCCGAAGATGACGAGATCGTAGCGCCAGAGTTCCTCCAGCGTTTCAGGGAAGATCGCCTTGGCGGTTTCGACCGGCTCGGCATCGCCGGAGTCGATCCGGAAGTATCGCTCCTCCGAGAGGCGGTGGACGGAATGCACCTCCATCTGCGTCTGCTGGCGGAGCAATTGGGCGAGGAACTTGCTATCCCAATAAGGTGCCCCCTCAGCGAGGAAGACCCGGGTCTTCGACTCCAGGAGGCGCAGGTTCACCGGGCTGCGGTTGTTGCCCGCATGGGTCTCATCCGGGAGCACGGCGGTCTCCAGGAACCAGCGGGTCGTGGCGGCGGGAGCCTCCAGCTCGAAGACCGCCATGACCGGCTTCCCGGCCGCCAGCTCCACCGGCATCTTGGCGAGTTCCGCGCCGCTTTCGTCGAGCAGGCGGATCCCGGGTTTCTGCGGGGCCAAGCCCTCCATCGCCACCAGGAAGGGAATGCGGACCTTCTGGCCCTTGAAGGCGGTGACGGTGGGGTGGGTCGCGCGCACCACCAGATCGCGCGGCGGCACCCCGGCCCCGATCGCCACGGCATGCAGGGGCGCACGCTGCGAGCGGAGACGCAGGGCGAGCGATTCAAGCTCGGCGGGCGAGGGCGAAGCCGTCTGGCGGCCATCGCTCAGCGCCACTACACCGGCAAAGGAATCACCCGCGGCGGCAGCCTCCTCCAGCAGGCGCTTGAGCGAGCCGTGCAGGTCGGTGCCCTTGCCCTCCGCGGCGGGAGCCGCCGCATCCCCGATCACCGGTCCTGCGGCGAGATCGAAAGCATGGATCCGCAGCGGGACGCCGCTGGCCTTCGCCGCCTTCGCGGCCTGCTTCGCAAGCGCCGCGGCTTCTTCCGCACGGCTGCCCTGCGGACCCGGCTGGCGCATCGATGCCGAGCGATCCAGCAGCACGAGCCAAGGGCGCTCGCGGTCTTCCTTCGGGCGCGTCCACTTGCCCGGATTGAGCAGCAGGATGCACAGGGCCGCCAGGCCGGCCAGCCGCAGGGCCAGGAGGGCGCCGCGCCTGCGGCCGGTCAATCCCGCGGAGCCGCGCCACGAGAGCCAAGCCGCCACGGCCAGAGCGAGCAGCAGCAGCGGGATCAGAAAGGCCAATGGGAGCGGAGGATTCATGCCGCGCGGGTGGAGGGTTTCAGCCCGGCGACCCAGCCCTCGACGAGGAGCAGGGCCAGCGCGGCGGCGATCAGCCAGGGCCACAGCGGGAGGCCGTGCTCCAGCGAGGCACGCCGTGCCGCGGAGCTCCCGTAGGAGGCGGCGGGAGCGGCATCGGGAACGGCAGCCAGCGGCTTGAGCAACGATTCGCTGTCGGGGAAGTTGACCACATTGAGG
>CBIHMP010000014.1:0-25152 GCA_966211015.1 uncultured Luteolibacter sp.
CGCCATGGCGGCAAGTCCCACCAGGTGATCGATCATCACCGTCATCGTCACCGCGAGCTTCCGCTCGGGGTGATCCCGGATCAGCAGGAAGATCTTCGCGGCATCCCCGCCCACCCCGCCGACGGCGAAGAGATTGAACAGGTTTCCGATCAAGGTCAGCTCCACGATCCGCCAGAGGCCCGCCGGGATCCCTTGGGCGCGGAGGAGAAGCCACCAGCGCAGCGCGGAGAAAAGGACCGTGGCCCCGCCGAGGATCACGCCCCACGCGATCCAGCGCCAATCAAGCTCCGACGGCCGAGCGAGTGCCGAATGGGTAAGATCGATCCCCGAAAACGCCCACCAGAGGCAGGCCGCGGTAAAGGCCAGCTTGACCAGAAAGAGCAGCCACTTCTTCATGAAATGACGGATTCGGAACGGCGCATGCCGACCGGGGCAAGTTGGGGAGAGAAGTTCCGGCTCACGTTCGAATCATGCTCTCTCCGGAATTTCTTCGTCGTTCGGCAAACCCGTCGTCCTGGCCCTTCAGGCCTTCCCCTCGATCGCTTCCGCAATGGTCTGCACGCTTTGCAGCACTCCCTTGGCTTTCTCGGCGTCGGCGATCTTGAGCCCGAAGTGCTTCTCGATGGCGACGACCAACTGAAGCGCATCCACGGAATCGAGTCCCAATCCCCCGGCACCGAAAATCGCGGTCTCGTCGGCGATCTCCGCCGCGTCGAAATCGAGCATGAGCTCTTCCACCATCACTTCCTTGATTTTCTGCCGCAATTCCGCGCCTTGTGCCATGAGTATGAGCTTGTTAGAAAATGCCTCCGTCGATTTTCAGGGCGGACCCTGTGACGTAGGCCGCATCCTGGCAAGCGAGAAAGAACACCGCGGCTGCCACTTCCGAGGTAGTCCCGAAACGCCGCATCGGAATGCCTGCCTTCGCGCGTTTCGCCGCCTCCTCGTCCATGTGGGACAGTGCCTCGGTCTCGATATATCCCGGTAACACGGCGTTCACGGTGATGCCCGCGCGCGCCACCTCCTTCGCGAGCGTCTGCGTGAGCGCCACCACGCCTGCTTTCGCCGCTGCATAGTTCGTCTGGCCCAGCGGGGGCAGCACCGCGCTGAGGGAGGAAATGTTCACGATGCGGCCGAAACGCTGGCTCATCATCGGCCGGATGACCGCCCGGCAGCCCAGGAAAACCGCGTCGAGATTGGCGGAGATTACCGAGGACCACGCCTCGTCCGGCATGGCCGCGAGCAAATGATCCCGGTGCATGCCTGCATTGTTCACCAGGACGTCGAGACGCCCGTCGCTCTCCAATACGGTAGCAATCGCATTCTCCCAGGCTTCCTTCGAGGTCACCTCCAGATCGACCGTGCGGCAACGGCCGGGATACTCGGCGGCCAGTGCAGCGGCCTCCGTGCGGTTTGCCCGCACCCCGAGCCAGACCCGCGCCTCCGGATCCTTCTCAAGAAAGTATCGTCCGATTCCCAGGCCGAGCCCGCCGTTTCCGCCGGTGATGAGGATGCTGCGCACGAAGCGGAGCTACCTGATCCGGCGGCAAGGATGCAATCCCCGATGATACAGATACTTCCGCTCGGAGGCAGTTCCTGATTCAGAGCATCGCCACCAGCTTCCCCGCTACCGCGGAAGGGGCATCGAGATTCTCCACCACCGCGACATCCTCCCCCAGCTCCAGGGTCGCCAACTGTGAATCCAACAGAGCGGGAGGCATGAAGTGCTCCCGCTCCTCAAGGCGCTCGCGGAGGAGCGCTGCATCCGCCGTGAGCACGAAGAAACGGATCGGCCCGGCGAGCTCGCGCAGGCGATCCCGGTAGGCACGCTTCAGGGCCGAGCATGCCAGGACGACGTGGTCGCGCTCGGCGAGATAAGCTCCCATGGTATCGAGCCACCCCGCACGGTCTTCATCGGTGAGAGGCGTTCCCGCACTCATCTTCGCGATGTTCTCCGGGGGATGGAAGGCGTCCGCGTCCGCAAATTGGTACCCGAGCCGCTGCGCCACCAGCATCCCGATGGTCGTCTTGCCGCTGCCGCTCACGCCCGCCACAATGATCTTCATAGCTCGATGGTGACTTGATGGCCCGGATTCCGGGGCCGGTAAAGCGCGTGGTGAATGGAATGGCTTTCATGGCATGAGCAGGGATGGCTCCGCGGATCCCCGGGTAGAGACATGGCGAGATCGGGCGGCTCTCCGCAAATCTCGTCGGGTTTCCACTGGAAGCCGCGCGCTCCGGCGGCCTAGGCTGGCGGCGTGCAACGTAGAAGCGCCCAAATCGCCGGAGAGCTCGAGCAGGAAGTGCTGGCTGGCAAACTGCCTCCGGGCGACCGGCTCCCCTCCGAGGAGAAACTCTGCGAACGCTTCGGCGTCAGCCGCACCGTCATCCGGGAGGCGATCCAGCAGCTACGCGGCCGCGGCCTCCTCCGCACCCTGAAAGGCTCCGGGACCTACATCGCCGATCCGAGCTTGGAATCGCTTGGAAACGCCGTGGAGAGCTACTCGGTGCTGGCTGAGGAGAGCGACTTCCTGGAGCTGATCGATTTCCGCATTCTCATCGAAACGGAATGCGCCCGCCTGGCAGCGAAAAACGCCGGCGAAACGATCATCCGCGAACTGCGGCGGATTCTCGACACGATGGAGAAGGTCCGCGGCACCAAGGACAAGTTCAGCAAGACCGACATCGCCTTCCACCTGGCCATCGCCCGCGGCTCCGGAAACGGGATCTACTCGATCCTGCTCGGCGCATTGGAGAAGCGCTGCATCGAATACGCCCAAGCGAACCGCGGCGACGGTGACTGGTCCTCCCCTGTCATCGAGGGCCACCGCGACATCCTTCAGGCGATCGAAGCCGGCCTGCCCGACCGGGCGGCCGAAGCGATGCGGAAGCACCTGCTTTCCTCCCGCCGGCATTTCGTGGATCTGGAGCAGGGCGGGAGGTAAGGAAACGCCTCCGACGAGGGAGGCATACCGCCTATTCCTTCAGGCGGATCTTGAGCTGGCCGGGTTCCACGGAGACATCCTCGATGCCCGCCACCTGACCGCCCTTTCCGCCGCCGAGCACCTCGGCGAGGATGTCCTTCCCCTTGAGCTGGGCGAGCCAGTCGTTCGGCAGTGAAACGCCCCACACCGCGAGATCTTCCAGGATCAGGCTGGGCCTGCCGCTTTCGGTCTTCACGACGAAGCGGGCCTTCGCCTTGAGGTGCTTGCCGCCGACCACGGGCAAGTCGGGATCCAGATCGGTCTCGATGCGGGCATGGATGGCATCCGTCGCCAGCTCGAACTTCAGCTGCCCGCCCATCGTCGTGTGCTCGTTGAGCAGACCGTTCAGCTCGCGCTCGGTGAGGATGATTTCCTTTGTCCCCTTTTCATACTGCGGCTCAGCGGGTGCCGCCGGGGCCTCGACATTCTGAATCGCTTCCACCTTCGCGCCCACGGCGGCTTTTTCCTCCGCAGTGAGCTGCACGGGCTTGATGGGTCGATTGTTCCACCAGATCACGCCGATCACCGCCAGCAGAATGACCACGAGGCCGATCAGGACGGGTACCCAGTAGGACCTGCGCTTCGGAACGGGTGGCGGGAGTTCGGGCATAGTGGCCATCCGCAGAAACTAGGGCGTGACCGCCAGGCCGGAAGCAAAATCCCGGACCGGAGACGGGCTCCGGGCCGGGATCAGGAAAGTGGTGGAGGCGAGGGGAGTCGAACCCCTGTCCGAAACATCTTTCATGCGGGCATCTACACGTTTATCCGCCGGTCTAAAGCTTCGGAAAGCGTAGGCCCGACGGCCGCGTCCTCTTTCCTAGAAACCTGTTGAATCTCGCCAAGGAGCCCGGTTACCCGGCTTCGAGGCCAGCACGCTAAGTGTTCACCTTCCCCCGCAGCGTGCGTCTGGGTTCCGGTGTCGCTGTCAATTAAGCAGCGAGGGCAAGCTCGTTAGAGTCTGCATTTATTTGTTTTGAACGGCTTTTTAGGAGGCCAGCCGATCAACCTCCACGTGCAGCCAGCACTGCGAACATCCCGTCGAAACCGAAACGCCCCCTTTTGCTGACACGCCCATCATGCCCCCGGAATGCCCCCGCAGCAAATGGAATTTCCATGTCAGGATTCCACCGCCAATCTCGGGCCGGAATGAAGGTGAACCACTATCAAGTCCAGGCCGGCCTTTTCGCAGGGGAGTATCCCGGCCATCCGTGCCCGGATGTCGCGGAAACCCGCCTACGGGAATTGCTCGGGCGGGGCATCGTCACCTTCATCGACCTGACCACCCGTGCCGATGCGAAGCTCGGCCTGCTGCCCTATGGGCCCCATCTGGCGGAGCTGGAAGCCGCCGCCACGGGTGGCCTCAGGCACCATTCCTTTGAAATCCCGGACATGGGAATCCCCTCCTCCCCGGATGTGATGCGCGGCGTACTGGACTTAATCCGCACGGAAATCTCCGCTGGCAGGACCTGTTATATCCATTGCTGGGGTGGCATCGGACGGACCGGCACGGTGGTCGCTTGCTGGCTCAAGGAAAGCGGCATGGGTGCGGAAGACGCCCTAGCCCGCGTGCAAAGCCTCTACGAGAGCCACATGGACGAGCGGAAGCGAGCAAGATATCCCCGCTCCCCGCAACAGCCGGGGCAATTGGACTACGTGAGGAACTGGAAGCAGTCCCCGCCTGGAGCGCCGGGCTAAAACCCCTCTGCCAGCCGTTTTTCCGACACCTTCATCTCCGTGCCGATATCCGGGGCGAAAAGCGACAGGCGGTAATCCTCCAGCAGCCACCCGTAATCCCATAGGGCCGGGTCCTCCGGCCGGGCGGTCCAGGCAATGAACCACGGCTGCCAATATTTCCGCACCCGCTCCATTTTCTCCAGATCCTTCACCAGCGGCAGGCTGGAAATCCGCCCGATGCGGGACCGGATGCCGCGCAGGTAACGGTCGTGGCCCTTCATCCGCGCGAAACCGGCCTTCCAGAGGAACCGCGGGCGCAAGAGCCAAGAGAGTTCCTCCTCCAGATCCGCAGCCACTTGGGAAAGATGGCGGTCCTTGGAATTCCCGTGAATCCATTCCCTCACCGGTCCGATGGCCTCGAACGAGGCATCGAGTGACTTGGAAATGGCCGCGGCCGCCTCGAACCACCGTCCTTTCGCGTCTTTCGCCTTCGCGGCAAAATCCTGCGGGGTCGAGATCCGCCGGCTGCCCAAGGCCCCCTCCCCTGCCAGCGCGATCAGATCGTCCATCGTGGTTCCGAGGCGCGGGAGCTCGACCTTCGCCATCAGACCCAAAGGATACTTCTTCCGCAGGTACGACACCTGATCCGGCTGGGCGAGGAGGAGAAGACGGACTTGACCCGCCCGATGGGCCTCGCCCGCTTCCGCCGCGCGTGAGAAGGCTTTCACGCCCACGGACGCGCCTTCATCGACCAGCGCGGGATAGGCCGGACCGGCGGGTGTTTCGACCTGCTCGGGAACCTCGCCCTCGGTCCACACCTTCATCCCGGTGCGCTCCCATTCGGCATTTGCGGCCGCTTCGAAGCGCTCCGTCACGACCTTGCCGAGCTTGGCCCGGAGTGCTTTCGCATCCCTGCCGAAGGCCAGTTCCCGCTCCTCGTCGTCACAGATCCAGATCTTCGTCACCAGTTCCTCGGGCAGGCGCTCGAGATCGAAATCGCGAGGGGTCACCTCGAAGCCGGAAAACTTCGTCAAATACTGCGCCAACCGCAGCTCCAGCGGGCCGTCCGGCTCGCGATCCCGCCATTCGTCCGCGAATCCGCGCGCGGCACCGGCGACCGGCTGGCATTCGCGGCGGAGGTCCTTGGGCAGCGAGCGGATGAGCCATTCCACCCGCCAGGCCATGTCCCCGGGCACACCCCAGCCCGGAAGCCAGTCCGGCAAGCGTGGCAGTTGGTCGATGTGGACGCCGAGCGTCACGCCATCATCCCGCTCACCCGGGGCGAACCGGTAATAGAGCGCGTAATCCTCCCCGGCGTGATGGAGCCAATCCGGATAGCCGTCCAGATCGAGGGAATCCAGATCCTCCAGCACGACGTCGGAAAGAGTCGCCATCAGGCCGCCCTCGTGCTTCGCCTGCCAATCATGGAAGGCCTTCGTGGTATGAATGTCCGCGGGCAAGCGGCTCTCGAAGAAATCCAGCACGGCTTCCTCGCTCCACAGGCCGCCCGGACGCCTCAGCTTGTGCTCGATTCCCTCGATCTCCTCTTTCAGCGCGGCGAGCCGCTCGACCGGGCGCAGCTTGCCTTTGATGCGGTTCTGGAGGAGCCCTTCGCGGACGAAGATCCGCCGTGCCCCGGCGGGATCGATTCGCCCGAAATGCACGCGGCGTCCGGCGATGATGGGAAGCCCCCCGCACGTGACCGTCTCCTTCGCATAGACCGCGCCGTGCTGCTCGTCCCAATGGCCCTCGCCATAGCGGCTGGTGCAGAGATGCGGCGCGACTTTCTCCACCCAGGCGGGATCAATCCGGGCGATGCGCCGGGCCCAAAGACGGGTGGTATCCACCAGTTCCATCGCCATCACCCAATCCCAGCGCTTGCCGCCGAAGAGGCCCGAGCCGGGAAAGACCGCGAAGTGTCCGCCGGAGGCGCTACGATAGGCCCTCTCCTCCCGGTCCCACAGCCCGAACTGCCGGGGCACGCCGGAGAGCAAGGCGCGGTGGATGACCTCGTAGGGCGCGGCCTTTTCCACCGTGGCGGCCAGCGGCTTCATTTGCCAGCGCAGCTCGCGCTCGATGAGTTCCTTCAGCTCGTCATGGACGTTTGCCCACTCCTGCACCCGCCGGTAGTTGAGGAAAGCCTCGCCGCAGTACTTGCGGAGCTGGTTCCGCTTCCAGCCCCTCCCCTCGCGGAAGCGCTGGACGTCCAGCCACAGCCGGAGCATCCCGCGGAAATCCGAATCGGCGTCTTTCCAGCGGGCATGCGCGGCATCCGCTTCCTTGGTCTTTTCCGAGGGGCGCTCGCGCGGATCATTCGACTCCAAGCCGGAAACGATCGGCAGGATCTCCGCCAGGCAACGCTCGTCATGCGCTTCCAGGAGCATCCTTGCCAGCCGGGGATCCACGGGCATGCTCGCCATGATGCGCCCGCCGCCGGTAAGTTGTTTTTCCCTATCCAGCGCGCCTACCTCCCTCAGGGTGCGATATCCTTCCGAAATGGCTTTCGGCGACGGCGGATCGAGGAAGGGGAACTCCTCGATATCGGGCAAGCCAAGCGACTTCATCCGCAGGATCACGCCGGCCAGGGAGCTGCGGCGGATTTCCGGGTCGGTGAATTCCGGGCGCTCCTGGAGGTCTTCCTCCGAGTAGAGACGCACGCACACTCCCTCCCGCAGACGACCGCAGCGGCCCTTGCGCTGCCGGGCGCTGGCCTGGGAGACCGCCTCGATCTGCAAGCGCTGCACGCCACGCCCGGGGCTCCAGCGGCTGACGCGGGCCAGGCCGCTATCGACGACGCTGACGATGCCGGGGATGGTCAGCGAAGTCTCCGCGACATTCGTGGCGAGAATGATGCGGCGCTTTGAGCCGGGCGAGAAAATGCGCTGCTGGTCCGAGAGACCCAGCCGGGCGAAGAGCGGGAGAATCTCGGTATGCCGGTAGTTCCGGCCGTCCAGCGCGTCGGCACAATCGCGGATCTCGCGTTCCCCCGGCAGGAACACGAGCACATCGCCCGTGGGATCGACATCGGTGAGCCAATCGACCGCCCGCGGCACTTGGCGTGATAGCTCTTCATCGTCCTCGGCGGGCAGGAAAAACTCCTCCACCGGGAAGGTGCGGCCCTCCGCCTGGATCACCGGCGCGCCATTGTAGAAGGCGGCAAAGGCACCCGCATCGAGGGTGGCGGAAGAGATCACCAGCTTCAGATCTTTCCGGCGCTCGAGGAGACGCTTCAGGTACCCGAGCAGGAAATCGATATTCAGCGAGCGTTCGTGCGCTTCATCGAGGATGAGGGCGTCGTACTGCCTCAAGTCCGGGTCACCCTGCGTCTCCGCGAGCAGGATGCCGTCGGTCATGAATTTGATCCGCGTGTCCTTCGACGTCTTGTCCTCGAAGCGCACCTGATAGCCGACGAAGCTCCCGAGCGGCGTTTTCAGCTCTTCGGCCACGCGACGCGCAACGCTTGCCGCGGCGATCCGCCGGGGCTGGGTGCAGCCGATCTTGCGCGTGCTGCCCGAGAGCGCCTCGGCGACCATCTTCGGGAGCTGGGTGGTCTTTCCGGAGCCTGTCTCGCTGACCACGACCGTCACCGGATTTTCCCGGATCGCGGCCACGATCTCCCGTCGCATGCCCACGACGGGCAGGCCTTCCGGGTAGTTCAGCGGCGGCAGCGCGTCCGTCATGGCGCGCGGGGAATAGCCCGGCACGAGAGACGGCTCAAGCATCCTTCCGCAGCCTAGCGACATCCGCCAGGTCCTGGGGCCGCCCGGCCGCCAGTTTGTTTTCCATCAACGCAGTCTTGCCGATCAGAGGGATTCTCAGGCCACCGAAGTCCGCCTCACTCCGCGTTGCCCAAGCGCGCTCCCATGTCACTCCGCTAATCCCAGTCAGCAAATCGATGCGATTGGGCGCGCGCCCCAACTGAATCACCTGATCGGGTTGGGTGAAATCCTCGGGGAGTATCCCGAGGTCGCCGAAACCAAACTCCCTCAGGACTTCCGTCAATTTTTCCGCATTTCGCGGAGACGCCACCACCAGAAAATCTATGTCTTCTGTGAATCGAGGTGCTCCATGGAAAGCCAGCGCGTAGCCGCCTACCAGAAGGAACTCAACTTCCCTGGAGATCAATAACCCGACAAATTCGTGGATATCCTTCTGAAGCTTCATCATCCGCATAAAAAAGACGGCCCCGTCGCAGGATCTCTTCGAACACCTCCAAAGCGCCCCGGGGATCTTCGATCAACGCAGGCACGCCCTCCGTCGCCAGCGCCCGTTTGATCACGACCTTCTCCACTTCGAAAGCCTACCATCCCCGCTCCGACTGTCGAGTATCGCCTCGGCTTCGGGAGGACGATTCGCCTTCTCCCGGGAAAAACGAAGGGATCGAAGAATGAAACTGCAAAGTAAATGCGGGGAATCTCCCCCTCTCAGGCTCCCGCCCGCATAACTTCCGTTATTTTCAACATTTTTGCTTCAAGCAGCTCGACAAGCGCAGCCCGTTTGATACAACAGGGTATGCATATTGTATTTTCCTTCGATCTTACAGATGCGGACTCGGAGAAAAACCGCGGGGTCTTCGAGCTCTACCTCCGGGCACTGGGGTTCATGCGCGTCAGTTCCGTCTCCACGCTGTGGAAAATGGCCGGTAGTCCCCTCGCGCTCGGCCAGATCCGCGACATGATCGTGGATCACGCCCGCTCCGCCAAAGTGAGGCTCGGTGGCATCGTATTGAGCCGGGGCTCGGAATTCATCGAAGAAAATCATCCCACTACGACAGCCTTGGACCGCCTTCTCGCTTTGGGGATCTGTCCCGCGGGCGGGCTGACGCGACCTGCTTCTCCTTCCTGGTCGAGCCTGCTGGCGGTTCCGCCGCCGCACTCGAAGCCTCTCGGCATTCTCCCCCAAGAGGTTGCCGGTTAATTAGATCGGGCGTCTTGCGGAGAGGGAATCCCGTCCCGCTTTTTCCTTCCGCCGCCCCCTGCCATCGCGTGAGATCGGGCCATGCCGGAGCGCGTGTTTTTGGGTTGGGACCGGCCTTTTCTCGGACCGCTGGTCGAGTGGCTACTGGCACGCCAGCCGGACCTGCCGGGGATGCTGCTGGTGGTGCCCACCGCCCAAGGCGGCCGCCGCTTGCGTGAAGCCTTGGCGGAGACCGCCGGAGCGGTCCTCGCCCCCAAGGTGGTGACACCGGGCTATTTCCTCCGCACGGAAGGAGCCGCGCCCGAGGCCGTGGAGCATCTGGCGTGGGTCGAGACGCTCGAAAACATCGCGGACTGGGAAAGCTTCGAGGCCGCCTTCCCCCTTCCGCCGGGCGAAGGAGAAGCGCCGGGATGGGCGCTCGGCTTGGCCCGCTCTCTCGCCGGACTGCGCACCAGCTTGCAAGAAAACGCACTGACGCTGGGCGAAGCGGCACGCCGGCTCTCCCGCACGGTGGAAGCGGAGCGCTGGCAGGCGCTGGCCGGCTTGGAAAAACGGGTCGAGCGCACGCTCTCGCAGTGGGGTCTCTCCAGCCGCAGCTCCTTGCTCGCCCGCAAGCGGCCCGAGGCCTTTCCCGGGATTCATAGCATTGTCCTGGCAGGAGTGGCGGACCTGCCACCTGCCGCGGCGCGCCTGATCGGGGAATCTCCTTTGAAGACCATCGCGCTGGTGGGTGCGCCGGAGACCGAAAGCGACCATTTCGATGCGCTGGGACGTCCCGGGCAGGAGCACTGGTTCCACCGGGCGATCCCGTGGCCGTCCGGGGACGGTGGCGGTATCTCTCTCACCGCAAATCCCCGCCAACAGGCGTCGGAGGCGCTTCTTCAGGTGGCCGCGACCGGAACGACGCCGGAGCATCTGGCGCTCGGGTCAGCAGACGAGGAAACCGCGGGGGAACTGGTCCGGAGTTTCGGCCGCGCGGGCTGGCCGCTCTACGATCCCTCCCATGTTCCGCCCTCCCCCCTGTCCACGTGGTTAGGAGCGTGGCGGAACTACCTCGCCAATCCCGGCACCCCGGCGGCAATCGATTTGCTCGGCTGCTCCCGCAGCGACGCTCTTGTCCGGGGCAAACGCGCACAACGCGCGGAAGCGCTCTCCATGGCCCGGGACAGGTTCCTCGCACGCGATGCCGCCGATCTGGCAAACGCGGAGGCCCTCAGCACCCGGGAGACCGAGCAATCGCAGCTAGCCCTGGCGAGGGAAACCCTGGCCGGACTGGACCGCATCCGCGGGGCCTTTCTGCGGGACGGATTTCATCGGGGTATGAACCGCATCATGGAGACGATCGATCCCTTGGGGATGGAAAGCGGGGAAATCCTCGCATGGGTGGAGGCGACGGCCCCGCTCCGCGAAAAGGTCGCACGCGACACCGGGTTCTGGCTCGATCTGCTGCGGGCTACCTTGCCGGAGGCGGTCGCCCTGCCCCCGGAAGACAGGGTGCTGGACGTGCAGGGCTGGCTGGAGCTTTTCCACGAGCCGGGCAGCCATCTGGTGATCTGCGGGATGAACGAAGGCAAGGTACCGGGCAAGGCGAGCAGCGATGCCTGGCTGCCGGAGAATACCCGCCGGACGCTGGAGCTTTCGCACGACGCCAGCCGCGCTGCGCGGGACGCCTACCTGCTCACCGCGATGCTGGAAGCCCGCAGGCGATCCGGCCGGGTGGATCTCCTGCTGGCAAAATCCGGTGCCGGCGGCGAGACGCTGCTGCCTTCGAGGCTCCTGCTCGCCTGCACCGGGGCGGAACTCCCGGAGAGAGTCGCGCTGCTCTTCCGGGAGATCGAGCCCCCCGAGTCGTCGATTGCCTGGACCCATGACGAGGCCTGGAAATGGCGGCCGACGGCGATCGAGAAGGAAGCGCGGATCAGCGTCACCGCCTTCTCCGACTATCTGGCGTGCCCTTTCCGCTTCTACCTGAAGCACGTGGTCGGAATGTCGGAGCCCGAACCGGAGCGGATCGAATGGAACGCCCGCGACTTCGGCAATGTCGTGCATATCGTGCTGGAACGCTGGGCGCTCGACCCCGAGGCCAGCGATTTCTCGAAGACCGAGGCCATCGAGGCATGGGTACACGGGGAGTTGGACCGGGTGATCGCCGAACGTTTCGGGAGAAGGATTCCCCTGGCGGTTCGGATCCAGCGGGAATCCATGCGGCAGAGGCTTTCGTGGTTCGCACGGGTGCAGGCGACCGAGCGGGCGGGCGGCTGGCGGATCGAGGAGGTCGAGAAGCGTTTCGAGGTGGAAATCGGCGGAGTCACGATTGTCGGCCGGGTGGACCGCATCGAGCGCCACGAGGACGGCCGGCGGCGGGTGCTCGACTATAAGACGGGCAACGTGGGCGCGGGTGTCGAAGGCTCGCACCGCAGCGGCGTAGTCGCCGGCACGCGATTTCCCGCTCATCTCGAGGGCGTCCCCGCGATCCTCTGCACCTCTGCGGATGGAAAAACGAAGCGCTGGAGGAATCTGCAGGTGCCGCTCTACTCGGCGGCATTGGCGGATGTCGCTGAGCTAGGCTACTTCTCCCTCGGGACCACCGAAGCGGATGTGAAGCTTTCGCTCTGGGAGAGCTTTTCCCGCTGCGACCGCGATTCCGCGATGGCTTGCGCGGAGTGGGTGATCGGGAAAGTCCGCGACCGGGTTTTCTGGCCTCCTGCGGAGAAAGCCGACTTCGACGACTACGCGGTGCTCTCCCTCGGGCGTGCGCTTGGCGAAGCCATCCGATGGAATGGAGGGGCGGCATGAGCGCCGAGATCCTCTCCAAAAATCTGATGATTCTCGCCTCCGCGGGATCGGGAAAGACCTTCCAGCTCGTGAACCGGATGATCGGCCTGATTGGGGCGCGGGAGGCCGATCCGGCACGGATCGTGGCCCTGACTTTCACCAGAAAGGCCGCGGGCGAGTTCGCCGACTCGGTCCTCTTGAAGCTCGCCGCCTGCGTCGCCGATACCGCGGAGGCCCGGAAGCTGTGCGAGCAGATCGGCGCGGATTTCGAGGCACGCCCGGTGCTTGCGCGCGTCGTGCGGGCCTTGCCGGCACTCCAGCTGGGCACGATGGATTCGTTTTTCGCCCGCATCGTCCGGGGATTCCAGTACGAGCTCGGGCTTACCGGCGGCACCTTCGAGCTGATCGAGGGTGCCCGGATGGAGGCGGCGATGTCGGACATCCTGGGCGAAATCCTCGGCGATGCGATCGAGCACGGCCAGGCGGCGGATTTCCTGCATGCCTTCCGCCGTGCGACGCTCGGCAAGCAGGGCCAGGGAGTGCCCGGTGACGTCGAAAGATTCCTAGGCTCATGGCACGGGCTTTGGAAGTCCGGCATCCCCCTCGACGGCTGGGGCGGTAGGGGTGCTTTCGGCTCCCTCCCCGAAATCGACCGCTGGGAGTCGGACAAACGGGCGATGGTATCCCGGCTCCGGACCGGCGAGTCGCGCGAAGCGGTCCTCAAGCTACTCGATCAATTCGAGCTGCACACCGTCGGCAGCGGGAAGATCGCGAAGGCGGGGCTGCTCTTCGAGCGCTTCCTGCCGGAGATCCGCCGTCAGGGGGATATCGAGATTCCCTTCAACCGGGCGACCCTCCGCTTCTCCGGGCCGACAGCGGACTTATGGCGGGAGATGTTCCTTCTGCTGGCCGGCTGCGAACTCTCGGCCGCGATCGCGCGCACCCGCGCCGTGGCGGATCTGGTGGGGGCGCTGGACGGGGAATGCGAGCGGAGGCTGAGGCGGAAGGGTCTGCTCGGCTTCGATGACGTGAAGCTGCTGATGGGCCGCTGGGCGGGAGACGAGGAGGCACGGCTCCGGCGCGAGGCGGTGGATTTCCGCTTGGACGCCCGCTATGACCACTGGCTGCTCGATGAGTTCCAGGATACCAGCCGGGCGGAATGGCTGGGGATGGTCCCGCTGCTGGACGAGGCCGCGACCCGCGAAGACGGCACTCTTTTCGTGGTGGGCGACCGCAAGCAGGCGATCTACGGCTGGCGCGGCGGAGACGTGGCGCTCTTCGACGAGGTGGAGCAGCGCTACGGGACGCACGGCAACCTCGCCATCCGCACGATGCCGGAGTCGTGGCGCTCTTGCCCTGCCGTGCTGGAGCTGGTCAACCGGGTGTGCGGCGATTTTGAAACCATCCGCGGACTCTTCGGCGGAGAGATGGCGGAACGCTGGCAATGGGAGGATCACCAATCGGCGAAGCCACAGGTTTCCGGCGAGGCGAAGGTGGAGATCGTCGCCAAGGACAAGCGCGACGAGCATCTCGTGAGCCTCCTCCGGGACAGCGGCGTGGGAACAAGAAGCCTGACCTGCGGGGTGCTGGTGCGGACCAATGAACAAGTGCGATCGACCGCAGCGCTGCTCAGGGAGCACGGCTTCGATGTCATCGAGGAGGGAAGACGGCTGCCGGTGGCGGACAACGCGCCCGGCGTCGCGCTTTTCCATCTGATCCGATGGCTGGCCGATCCGGCCGACAGGTATGCCCGGGAGGTCATCTCGATGTCCCCCTTGGAGGGCGTGATCCAAGGCAGGTTCGGAAGCTCTTGGGCCAAGGCTTGGGAAGCCCTGCTGGAGATCGCCCAAGAGAGAGGCTACGCCATGATGGCCGAGCACCTGATCGATCCGCTGTGGGCGGATCTCTCCGAATTCGCGCGCGGTCGCACCGGCGATGTGATCGGAGCGCTCGCGGAATTCGATGCGACGCGGACCGCGACGCCCCGCGAGGCCGCCCGCTGGCTCAGCGGCTTGGAAATTCCGCAGGGCCCGGGCACTGCCGCGGTGCAGGTGATGACCATTCACAAGTCGAAGGGCTTGGGATTCGATCTCGTCGTTCTGCCGGCGGTGGACGATGCCCGCGTGCCCGATCTCGGGAACTTCAGGGTGGCGCAGGGCACCGAACCCGACGGGCCTTGGGTGCTTGAAACTCCGGCCGCCTGGGTCCGGGCTCTCGTGCCTGCCCTTTCCGCTGCCGAAGAGAGCTGGGCCGATGCCCAGCGCTACGAGGCGATGTGCGTGATCTACGTGGCCCTCACGCGGGCGAAACGCGGGCTCCATGTCCTGCTGCCGGAAACGCCGCAGACCCGCAAGGACGCCCACGATTGGGCGTCACCCGCGAACTGGATCGCACGCTCGGCCGGGGGCCAACCCGGGCCGGTCATCTTCCAATCGGGAGACCCGATGTGGTGGCAGGACGTGCCTGATAGGAAGCCGCTGGTCCGATCCTCCGCACCGTCCCTTTCCCCGGCTTCGCTGCGTCGCCCCCGCGTGTCTCCTTCACGGGACAAATTCGCGGGCGGCGAAGGCGGAAAGAGCCTGGCCGGGGGCAGCGAGATCCACAGGGCCTTTGAAGCCGTCGCCTGGATCGATGACATGGAGCCGGTGCTGCCCTCCGGCAATGCCGGGGCCACGGTGCGGGAACTTCTTGAGATACCTGCGATCCGGAGCGGGTTCGAACGCCGGGGAAGGAAAGTCGATCTCCACCGCGAACAATCCGTGGAGGCGATCGTGGCCGACGAGTGGTTCAGCGGGGTGATCGACCGTCTGCATGTCTTTCGGGATCCGCTCGGGCTCCCCGAGCGGATCGAAATCATCGATTTCAAGACGGACCGCGTTTCCTCGCCGAAAGAATTGATCGCCCGGCATGGCCCGCAGATGGCCGCTTACCGCGAGATCCTCGGCAAGGCTTTCAGCGGTGTCCCGATCACCTGCCGCATGCTATCGACTGCACTCGGCCGCTGGATCGACTGTCAGGCATCCGGTCCGCCCTTCTCCCGATCATGAAGAAGCCCGCCCCGGCATTCCGGGGCGGGCCGATCCGATGGAAGGAATCACTCTTTGATATCGATCGCCCCGTATTCCCCGTCCTTGCGGCGGTAGATGATCGTCAGGCAACCGCGACGCGCGCTCTTGTACAGGACGAAGGGCCGGTCATTGAGCTCCAACTCCATCACGGCGTCTTCCTTGTACATCGTGCGGAGGCGGTACTTCTCCGGATGAACGATGAAAGGTTCCGGGTCATGCTCGGACTCTTCCGGATGGTCGATGATCTCCGGACTGAAATAGCGCTCTTCCAAGTGCCGGATCGAGTCGTTCCGGTGGGGGCGCTTTTTCTTCATCAGCCGCGTCTTGTGCTTCCTCATGCGACGCGCGATCTTGTCGATCGTTTCGTCGATGGCGGCGTACATATCCTGCCCTTCCGTGTGGGCCTCGATCGTGATGTGATTGGCGCAGAAGAGAATGATTTCGGCGATGTGCCGGTTTTTCTGCACGTCGAGAATGGCCTTGGCCTCGATGATGCGCGGGTAGTCGAGATGGAGTCCCTCGATCTTCTTTTGGGCGTATTCGCGCAGCGAGTCGGTCACGGATTCGTGTCTCACGGTCACCGTGATGGGCAGGTTCACGTTTGCGGTTTGCATGTCTATTCTCCTGTTTATTTGTGGGTGAGTGGACGGCGGTTCTATCCGCCTTATCCACCTCGCACGATGAACCGGAATCCGGCAAATGGCCACCCAGTTCTTGCGAAATCCGCGGCATCCTTTGACAAGTGCCGCCGGGAGGTTCGCGCGGTAACCCCATTGTATGGACGTGATTTACGACCGGTTCAGAAGAGCTTGAAAAGCGCTTTGAGATCTGCCACATTGAGCGTTACCTCTCCTGCTCCGGCCTCTTCCAGAGCCGCCACGTCGTGGTAGCCCCAGGCGACAGCCAGCGGCCGCATCCCGGCCCTTGCCGCGGTCTCCAAATCGATGGTGGAATCTCCGATGAACAGACACGCGGAGGGATCTTCTCCCCACATGCGGGAAATTTGGATCGCAGCATCGGGGTGCGGCTTTCGCGGAGCCTCCGGGCGGTGCCCCAGCACGGGATCTAAAGGAACACCCGGAAAGAGCCGTTCCACGATCTCGACCGTGAAGGGATGGGGTTTGTTGGAAAGAACCGCCATCCTCACCCCCGCTGCCGCGAGCATCTTGAGAAGTTCCGGGATGCCATCGTATGGAACGGTCCCCTCGGGCCACGTGGTGGCATAGTCCTCCTTGAAGGCTCTCTCCACCGCGAGGATCGCCTCGTTGGGCGTGCCCTTTGGGGATGCCTGGCGGGCGAGTTCATAGGAGCCGTTCCCGATGAAGCGGCGCACATCCGGATCGGCATGTTGATCGAAGCCGAGAGAGGCAAGCGCCCGGTTCAGCGAACCCGCGATACCCGGGAGCGAATCGACCAAAGTGCCGTCCAAATCAAAAATCACACCTCCGCGCATCGCGGCGGATGAGACCCTGCCCGCAGGAGCCTTGGCAAGCGCAGCTTGGATTGAATTCCACCGATCGGGGGAGATGCGCATCAAAAAGGGCGCGCCCGGCGGGCGTGCCCTTTTTGTGACATGAGATGAACAACTCCGGGATCAGGCGATGACCGCCAGCGGCTTGGTGGTCTTCCAGCCGCCGCGCGTGAAGTCCGGGAAATCCTGCGGCATGCCATCCTCCTTCACCGACTTCTCGCTGAGCGGCGCGACGGAGGACCAGAAGCACCCTTCATAGACGTTCTGGTCAAGCGGTTCGCCCTTGCGGAGGCACTCGATGATGCGGAAGAGCATGAGGAAATCCATGCCGCCATGGCCGCCCATTTTCTGCGCCATGTCACCCACGCGCTTGAAGAGCGGGTGCTCGTATTTGGAAGCGATCTCTTCGAACTCCTCGCTGCTCGTCCACTCGTGATAGCTCTTGGTCATGCCCTCGATGGCCATGCCATTGGGGAAGCCCTTCAGGGTGCCCTTGGTACCTTGGATCAGATTGTGGCGCGAGTACGGCCGCGGTGATGTTTCATCCCACTGTACCAGCACGGTACGGCCGAGGACCGTCTTGATGATGGAGGTGTTCATGTCCCCGCCTTCGAAGGCGAGCGTCTTGAACTCCGGCTTGGTGAGCTTCCGGGATTTCTGAGCATAGAGCGCACGGCCCTTCGCCGGGGAGGAGAAGGAAACCAGGCGCCGGAAATTGTCGTCGCCGCGGGCGAGACTCATGTACTGGGCCACCGGACCCAGGCCGTGGCAGGGGTAGAGGTTCCCATTGCGCTTGGCGTAGTGATGCGTGCGCCACGAGCCCGTGGTGTCCCCGTTCTCCATCTGGCCGCGCAGCTCATGGATGTAGGCAGCCTCGCCGTGGAGGAGCTCGCCGATGACGCCTTGCCGCACCATGTTCAGGTAAAGCAATTCCTCGCGCCCGTAGTTGACGTTCTCCATCAGCATGCAGTGGCGGCCGGTGGCTTCCGACGTGTTCACGATGTCCCACATCTCCTCGATGGTGATCGCGATCGGAATTTCAACGAAGGCGTGGGCGCCCGCTTTCATCGCGCCGACGGCCTGCGGCCCGTGGAGCTGCCACGGCGTGGCGATGAAGACCGCGTCCGGCTTGGTTTCCGCCAGCATCTTCTTCCACGCGTTCTCATCTCCGGAGTAGAGCTTCGGCTTGTGGCCGTTCTTGCTGACGCGCGCTTCCGACCGCTTCACCAGATCCTCGCGGAGATCGCAGATCCCGACGAGCTCGACGCCTTCGATCACGGCCAACTGGGCGGCGTGACCGGAGCCCCGGGCACCCACCCCGATGATTGCGACCTTTACCTTGTCCAGCTTCGGAGCCGCAAAGTCGCCCATGTATTTCGCGCCGGATGGACGGGCCGGCGAGCCTTGGCCCTGAGCCAGCGCGGTGGCTGCGGCCATTGCGGCGCTCGCGCCACCGATCGCTTTGAGGAAATTCCTCCGTCCGCTGGCGGAAATGTTCACTTTTTCGTTCGGGTTCATCTGTTTGGTGTCGCGCTGAATACCGAGGACTAACGGATTCTCTTTCGCATGACAACCCCCGGAGCCGCCGGCTTTTTGCGATTTTGCGTTTTGAATGTGGCCTGCCCTCCGAGAAATCGGTGGGCAAGGCGCGGGAGAACCGGCACGTTCGCGTCGATGAAGATCGATGGCATCGTCGGCTGCTACGCGAAGACCCGCGGGATGTTTTACTTCGCGCGGATGTGCTCGAAAATCCGCCTCCACGCGGCAGGTACCTTGCCCGAAGATTACTTCGACATGCTCGGCCAGGGATTTGACGGACGCACTTGCCGCTATCTAGGCGTCCGCTATGAAAACGTGAGGACGCAGGTGCTTGCGGGAAAACCCGACGAGGAGGTGCTGGAATGGTGCTTCGTGAACGGCCGCCGGCCGACCGACGAGGAGATCCTCATCTACAACAGCTTCATGAGCAAACGCGGGTGGCGCGACGACGAAACCGATGCTTTCATCCCGCAAATGATCAAGGAATACGGTCTGCCCGACGATGGCAGGGTCATCACCGACTTCGACCTCATCGAGGTGGACGAAGGCCGCTGGTATCCGGAGATGTGGCGGGACGCCTGGAAGTAACCCATGGCCCCGCGCTGGACATTCCTGCTGGCGGCACTCGCCACGCTCAATTCCTGCCAGACCCTCCATTTCTACGGTCAGGCGGCGGGGGGCCAGTGGGAGATCATCCGGAAAAGCCGCCCGATTCCCCCGATCCTCGCGGATCAAGCCACCGATCCGAAGCTCCGGAAACAGCTCGCCTCCGTTCAAAGGATCCGCGCCTTCGCCAGCGATCACCTCACTCTTCCCGGGGATGAAAGTTACGGCCGCTATGCCGATCTGGGCCGGCCGCACGTGGTATGGGTGCTCTATGCCGCGCCGGAGTTCTCCCTGGAGCCGAAGACCTGGTGGTACCCCACCCTGGGCCGGCTCGATTACCGCGGCTACTTCCGCGAGGAGGATTCTGAATCCCTCGCGGCACAGCTCCGGTCGCAGGGTTACGACGTTCAAGTCGGCGGGACGGACGCTTATTCAACGCTCGGGTGGCTCCATGATCCGGTGCTGAATACCTTTGTCCACTCGCGCGAGGTAGACCTTGCCGAGCTGATCTTCCACGAGCTCACGCACCGTAAGCTTTTCCGGAACGGCGATACCGCCTTCAACGAATCGCTCGCCAATGCGGTGGCGGAGGAGGGCGTGCGCCGCTGGCTACGCCACGAGGGCCGCACCGGTGATCTGAAGCGCTACGAAATGCGGCTGATCCGGCGAAGCCAGTTCTACGACCGGATCGAAGACGCCCGGGAGGAACTGACAGCACTCTACGCCTCCGGTCTCCCCACGGGGGAAATACGGAAGCGGAAAGCGGCGATCTTCCAGGACTTGCGGGAACGCTTCCGGGAGCTGCGCCGCCGCTGGGGCGGACGTGGTCTGGAATCCTGGCTGAATGAGGACATCAACAACGCGCACCTGGTGGCTCTGACGACCTACCACCATCACGTCCCCGTCTTTCACCGCTTGCTTGCGGAGTGCCAGGGCGACCTCGATCTCTTTTTCCGTCGGGCGAAAGATCTGAAGCTGCCAGAGGAGTGAGCCCCATCGCGCAACCTCAAGGCGTCAAAGAGCTAGCTTTCTCCCACTCTTCCGCGGTACTGACCGGCGGCAGGCACACCTGTCCCGCGCATACCACCACGTCTCCGCCGCCCTCGGAGGAGGTCCAGACCGCCCGCGGGATCCACGAGCTCCGTAGCGCGCCCGCCAAGGGTTCCGCCGGCTCTCCGCGCACTTCGATTTTCACCACGCCGCGCCCGTGCAGATCGAGCGCGCCCAGTAACACCGGCACGGCGAACGGCTGCGCCTCCGCGGTCCTGGCACCGGCACGCAGGATCGCTTCCGCACGCTTTGCATAGGCGGGTTCGTCCAGCAGCACCGCCAGCTTCAGCAGGTTTTCCGCGGCGACATGATTCGCGGCCGGCTCCGCCCCGTCGTAATCCTCGCGGATCACCAGCAAGGCCTCGCCAGCCAGTTCCGTCCGCATCACGTAGCCCGCGCGCGTTTCATCCCAATGTTCCGCGTCCAGCGCCGCCTGGACCTCCCGTGCCCATTCAAGCCATTGCGGGCCCCCATCCGCCGCGTGCATCTCGATCAGCCCGGAAATCAGGAAGGCGTGGTCGGCCGCGAAAGCAGGAGCATCTCCCCGCTTTCCGCGGTAGCTCCGCCATAAGCGCGTGCCGTCCCACAGCTCCCGCCGGATGAAGTCCACCGCCCGCGCAGCGGCAGCGCGCAGATCCCGCCGGGCGAGAACCCTTGCTCCGCGGGCGAGCGCGGCGATCATGAGGCCGTTCCACGCGGTGACGATTTTGTCGTCGCGGTGCGGCAGCGGCCGGTGCTTCCTCGCCTCCAGCAGGGTCCGCTTGGCCTCGGCCAGCAGGGAACGGACCTCCGTCTCCGGCAGGTCGAACTGCTGCGCGAGGGCTTCCGTGCTCTTGGCGCGGAACAGGGTGTTGCGTCCTTTCAGCTCCTCATGCGGATCGCTTTCCGGTCGCGAGTTCCCTCCTTCTCCCACACCGTAAGCGGCGCAAAAGACCGCCGCCGATTTCGGATCGAGGAGCCGGTAGATTTCGGCGGCTTCCCAAGTCCAGTAGGCCCCCTCCTTCTTCTCCGTGTCTCCGGCCGTGGGAAGGCTGTCGGCATCTTCCGCCGCGTGGAAAGCGCCGCCGGGATCGCGTAGTTCGTCGAGTACGTACCGGAAAATCTCCTCCGCCACCTCGCGGTCGTGTCCGTCTCCGCCCGCCTGCCAGGACTCCAGATAGAGCAGGGCGAGCTGCGCCTGATCGTAGAGCATCTTTTCATAATGCGGGACGTGCCAGTAGCGATCGACGGAATAGCGATGGAAGCCGCCGGCCAATTGGTCGTTCATGCCGCCCGCCGCCATCGCGCGCATGGTTCGGCTGGTCATCTGCAGCGCGGCCTCCGCTTCATCGCCACCGAAGCGATCGGCAAGTTGAAGGAGCAGGCGCGGGACCGCGGGACGCGGGAACTTCGGCGCTCCGCCCCAGCCCCCCAGCGCCGGGTCGAACATCGCCTCGCAGCGGTCGATGAAATCGCCGAAAACCTTATCTCCCGGCATACTGCCGAGAACGGAACCGGCCGAGGCCTCGGCACGCAGGTGGGCCATCACTTTCTCCGCGCTCTCCGCCATGCGCTCGCGATCCTCCTGCCATAAGCGGCCGATCTCCGCGCAGAGCTTCGGGAATCCCGCCCGCCCGTACCGGTCTTCCGGCGGGAAGTAGGTGCCGCCCACCACCGGCTTCCCTTGCGGGGTGAGCCAGACGCTCATCGGCCAGCCACCCTGTCCGGTCGTTGCCTGGACGAAAGCCATGTAGGTCGCATCGATATCCGGGCGCTCCTCGCGATCGACCTTCACGCAGATGAAGTTCCGGTTCATCACTCCCGCGATCGCTTCGTTCTCGAAGCTCTCCCGCTCCATCACGTGGCACCAGTGGCAAGTGGAGTAGCCGATCGAGAGAAAGACCAGCTTGTCCTCCGCCTTCGCCCGCGCGAAGGCAACCTCGCTCCACGGCTGCCAATCGACCGGATTGTGCGCGTGCTGCAGCAGGTAAGGAGAAGTTTCGTGCGCGAGGGCATTTGCCATGGTGGAACAAAGCAGGAAATGCCGAACGGGGAAGGGCGGAATGCACGCGATCCACCGGCCTTCGCCTCCTCAGGGCGAGTAAACCACCACCGGCCCCGTATTTCCGCCTTGGACGCGGCGCAGCTTCTCCACCGCTTTCGCCACCGCGTCGGCGGCGGCCGTGGCTTCCTCCATGGTATTCATGCAGGAGAAACCGAAACGCAGGCTGCTCTTCGCCTTGGCATCGGAAAAGCCCATGGCCTTCTGCACGTGGGAGGGCTGCTGCTTCCCGGTCATGCACGCGGAGCCCGCCGAGCAGGCGATCCCGAGGTCATCCAGCAGGATGAGCAGGCCGGCGGCTTCGCAACCGCTGAATGAAAGATGGCTGGTGCCCGGCAGGCGGTGGAGCAGATCGCCATTCACCGTGACGCCCTGAACCGCCCCGACGACCTTGCTCTCGAACGCATCGCGGAGCGCGGCCGGGGTGCGGCCTTCCGCTAGCCGGGCGGCGGCGAGTTCGGCCGCCTTCCCCAAGCCCGCGATTCCCGCCGTATTCTCCGTTCCGCTGCGCCGGTCTTTCTCCTGGCCGCCGCCGCGCAGGAGCGGCTCAAAGCGGCAGCCGCTGCGGATGTACAGCGCGCCGACCCCCTTGGGCCCGTGGAATTTGTGGGCCGAGAGCGAGAGGAAATCGACCGGGATCCCGCGCACGTTCACCGGGATCTTGCCGACGGCCTGGATCGCGTCGGTGTGAAACGCCAAACCATTTGCGCGGGCAGCCGAACAAGCTTCCTCGATCGGCTGAATGACCCCGGTTTCGTTGTTCGCCCACATGACCGAGGCGAATCCCCCGCCTTCCCCCGCTTCCTCGCAGGCGGTGCGGAAATCGCCGGTATCCAGCCGCCCGCCGGCATCGACGGGTATCCGGGTCACGGCATAGCCCACTTCCGCGAAGGTTTCCACCGGCTTCAGGACCGCGCTGTGTTCGATGGCGCTCGTGATCACGCGGCCGGACTTCCTGCCGACGAGACGGGCCAACCATTTCAGGGCGGCATTCGTGCTCTCCGTGCCGCCCCCGGTAAATACGATCTCTTCAGGGTCCGCGCCGATCAGGGACGCGACCTGCCCGCGGGCGTCCTCGATGGCACGGCGGGCCTCCTTTGCCCCGCGGTAGCTGGCATTCGGATTGTGGAATCCTTCGCGAAGCCAAGGCAACATGGCGTCAAGTACCTCCGGCAAGAGAGGCGTGGTGGCGTTGGCATCCAGGTAAATCACATGCGGACGCTAGCCGCCGTAAACCTCGCCCGCAAGCCAGCCGAGGAGTTCTTCGCCCCCGGGGACGGACCTGGAATTGCCCTCCGATTGCAACGACACCGTCACGCATTGCGCGCGGCTGTGCGCCGATCTGTCACACAATCGGCACGTGAGAATATTGCCACATCGAAAGCGATGCGCACCTGCACGGCCTGTGAGCCTATCACGCAGGCTACCGGAGCCGATCCATCGTCCCGGGTGCCTCGCAACCTAAAATGCAGCGTCTTACCGAAATGAAACTCCAATCCATGCGTACACAGATCGCAGTGACCGCTCTCCTCGCGGGCACGTATGCCTCCATGGCAGGCACCGATATTTGGTTCACCCCGCTGACCCAGTCGGCCCCCGTCGTCCCGCCGAACGATCTCGGCGAGCTCAGCTCTCCCTGGGTGACGCCGGAAGGGATTCACCAGAAAAACGCCCTGAGCCTGCGCGAAGTGGAAGACACGGTGCTGAGCCCGAACCAGTCCACGGTGAGGGTTCCCGGCCTCGGCAGCAGCGCCGCCATGTTCGACATGCTGGCGTACGACCCCACCGGCAACTTCCTCTTCATCCCCCACGAAACTTCCATCGGTGCCGGCTGCAGCCGCCACAATCTCTACGACAGCTCCACCGAAGTGATCTTTGCGGGCGACCAACAGGGCGCCACGGGCAATTGGTCGAATGACTACGGTGCCTTCGACCCCTGCCGCTGGACCCCGAACGACACGCTCTTCCTCGCGGAGGAATGGTCCGGCCTGGGCCGCGTGGTCGAGATCCTCAATCCCATGGCTCCGGCGAATCAAATCCAGCACCGCGTGCTGGAAAGCATCCCGAACGTGGCTCACGAGGGGATCAACTTCAGCCAGAAGTTCAAGGATACCATCTACTTCATCGACGAGTTCAACTCCGGCTCGATCTACAAATTCGTGATGAAGACCCCGGGGGACTACACCGTGGGCCAGTCTTTCGTCCTTTCCGTGAATGCCTTCGCGTCGAGCGGTGGCAACCCGGCCCTGGACTGGAACCAGCAGGCCGCGGGCGTGGTGCGCGAGGGCGAAGCCACCTGGGTGCCGCTCGCCGATGAGGACGGTGTCCCGCTGCCGGGCATTTCCGATCCCTTCCTGGACAACGGCCTTGGCGGCCGTGCCGCCGCCGACAGCGCGGGTGCCACTCCCTTCGGCCGGCCGGAGGACATGTCCGTGGGACGCAAGAACAACGGCAATGAAATGGTGTATGTGGCGATCACTTCCGAGAACAAGATCCTCTCCCTCGAGATGCTCGGCAAGCGCGGCGGCGGCAAGCGCGGCAAATCGCCAGAACGGGTGATGGTTCGCACCATGGCCAGCACCGAGACCACGAAGAACGTCGGTTTCCCGACCACCACGGGGGTCCTGAACTCGCCGGACAACATCGCCATGGATGCCGCGGGGAATATCTATGTGATCGAGGATGCTCCGAACGGTTCTTCCACCGGCGGCGACATCTGGTTCGTCCGGGACAAGAACAGCGACGGCATCGCCGAGTCCCTCGATCACTTCATGAGCATCCGTGTGAGCGGCTCCGAAGCCACCGGGATGATCTTCAATCCCACCGTGCCCACCGAATTCGCTGTCTGCGTGCAGCACCCGGTGAGCACCGACCTCGCGACCGTTCCGGCTGGCCTGGGGGATGCCGTCTGGCTCTTCAACGTGAACAACGTGCCGAACAAAGGATTCGTGAAGGCCCTCAACAAGGGCCGCGCCAACACGAACCAATAAGCTCCGGGAATCCTATCCAAAGGCGGGGCGCGCGATC
>CBIHMP010000015.1:0-24877 GCA_966211015.1 uncultured Luteolibacter sp.
GATGGTCTTGCTCTCGACCGTTTCGCCCTCGCGGGGCTGCACGAACTCGGAAACCGCGAGGATCGTGCCGTTGCGGGTCACGGTGTCACGCGTGTGGGCGTAGTAGAGGCTGGGCAGCACGATTCCCTCCCGCTTCATATACATCCAGATGTCCATCTCCGTGAAGTTGGACAGCGGGAAGACGCGGAAGTGTTCGCCCGCGTGTTTGCGGCCGTTGAAGAGATTCCAAAGCTCCGGACGCTGGTTCTTCGGATCCCATTGGCCGAAGTCGTCGCGGTGGGAGAAAAAGCGTTCCTTGGCGCGCGCCTTTTCTTCATCGCGCCGGCCGCCGCCGAGCAAGGCGTCGAACTGGTATTCCGCGACGGTGTCCAGGAGGGTGGTCGTCTGGGCCCGGTTGCGGGAAGCGTTCGGCCCCTTCTCCTCGACCACCCGCCCTTCATCGATCGATTTCTGTACGGAGCCGACGATCAAGCGGGCACCGATCTTCTCGGCAAATTCGTCCCGGTAGGTGATGGTTTCCGGGAAATTGTGTCCGGTGTCGATGTGCACCAGCGGGAAGGGCATGCGGGCCGGGTGAAAGGCTTTGCGGGCGATCCATGCCATGACAATCGAATCCTTGCCGCCGGAAAAGAGCAGCCCCGGGTTCTGGAACTGGGCCGCCGTTTCTCGCAGGATGAAGATCGCTTCGGCTTCGATCTGATCGAGGTGGGATAGCTGGTAATTGGGCACGGGATGAGGATACGGAAAGGGATCTCGGGAGACCGCGGCTGGGGCGGAGGCCGGGAGAAAACGCACCCGCGCTTCGCCAGGCAAGCAATAATTACCTAGTTGAGCAACTTGGTAATCTTTAGGCCGCCTCCCGCTTTTCCCGCAGGAATTCAAGCACTTCGGACACGGCGTCCTCCACGCTGAGGCGCTCCGTGTCGAGCACGAGATCCGCTTGCTGGGGTTCCTCGAAGGAGCTGTCACGGCCGGTGAAATGGGCAACCTGGCCTTTGGCAGCCTTAGCGTAGAGGCCTTTCACATCCCGGGCCTCGCAGGCGGCAAAGCTCGCCTTCACGTGGATCTCCGCGAAATCGTTGCCGATGATACCGCGCGCCAGATCGCGATGGATGCCGCGCGGGGTGATGAGCGAGCAGAGGACGATCACTCCGTTTTGGGCGAGGATCTTGGCGAGTTCCGCGGTGCGACGGATGTTCTCCAAACGGTCGTCATCGCTGAAGCCGAGGTTCGCGTTCAGCCCGGTCCGCAAATTGTCGCCGTCCAGACGGATGGCAAAACGGCCTTGCTGGTGAAGCACCCGCTCCACCCCCGCGGCAATGGTGGACTTCCCGGAGCCGGAAAGGCCGCAGAACCAAAGTACGATGCCGCCTTGGCCGAGGAGGTTCTCCTTCTCCTGGCGGGGGAGCATCACGTGCGGGTGAATGTCCGACATGGTTTTGGAAATCTAGCAGGGAATTACTTCCGGTCAGCGACAATCAATCGTTTTTCGTTGCCCCCTTCAGGCCCGTCCGCTCATCCGGTCACGCAGGCTGTACCAGATGAAAAGCGAATTGTACCTGAAGTAACGGTTGAAAAGCCGCCGAGGCTCCATGGCGAAGCGATAAATCCACTCAAGCCCCATTTTCTGGAGCAGGGGCGGAGCTTGTGAAATCTCGCCCGCGTGAAAGGCGAAAGCAGCCCCGATCCCGAAATAAACACCCGGTGGGAGCCGGTCCTTGTGACGGGCGATCCACTGCTCCTGTTTCGGGCAGCCAAGGCCCACCCATATCAAATTGGCCCCCGAGTCGCGGATCTTGCCGCAAATGCGCTCGAACTCATCCTCCGGCCATTCTCCGAAAGGAGGGGAATGCATTCCTCCCAGAACTACGTCCGGGAAACGCCTGCCCAGCACCGACTCCAGCTTGGTCAGGGTCGATTCTTTTCCGCCGAGGAGAAAGTGGCGGAACTCCGGTCGCCCGCCCGTTGCCTTCAGCGTCTCCAGCATCAGGGTGGGGCCGTAAACGCGGTCCTTCAGGCGATCCTCCGGCGGCAGGGTCGCGTTGATCGACCAGACGAGCGGCATCCCGTCCGGCACGATAAAATCGAATTTTGCCATGGCCTCCGCAAAAGAGGCATCCGAGCGAGCCAAGGCCGCGACATGGGTATTCGCGGCTTCCACGGCGCAGGCTCCTTCCCCGCGGCCCGCTTTGTCCAAAATCCACTCCACCGCACCGGCGTAGTCGGTGCATGCCAAAGGAAGGCCTATAACGGAACAGGTGCGCATGGGCTTATCGGGATAGGTAATCCCCTCGCATTTGCCGCAAGCCCATCTTCCTCAAATTCACTCCTTCGTCACGGAAACCTGATGGCCGTGTGCCTTTAAGAGCGCATGCTGCTTCGCCGTGTCCAGATCGGCCGCCACCATTTCGGCGCACATCTCTTCCACCGTGATCTGCGGCACCCAGCCCAGCTTCACTTTCGCCTTCGTAGGATCGCCCAGAAGCGTCTCCACCTCCGCCGGCCGGAAATAGCGCGGATCGACACGGACAATAACGTCGCCCGCCTGAACCCCGGGAGCCTTCGCAGCCGCAACCGCCGTCACCGTGGCGATCTCGTCCACTCCCTCTCCGCTGAATGAAAGCTCGATACCCGCCTCGCGCGCGGACATCCGCACGAACTCCCGCACGGAAATCTGTTTGCCCGTCGCGATGACGAAATCCTCCGGCTGCTCTTGCTGGAGCATCATCCACTGCATGCGCACGTAATCCTTCGCGTGGCCCCAGTCGCGGAGGGAGTCCATATTTCCCAGGAACAGGCACTTCTCGAGTCCTTGGGAAATGTTCGCGATCCCGCGGGTGATCTTGCGGGTCACGAAGGTCTCGCCGCGGCGCGGGGACTCGTGGTTGAAGAGAATGCCGTTGCACGCATAGACGCCGTAGGCCTCTCGGTAGTTCACCGTGATCCAGTAGGCATACATCTTCGCCACCGCGTAGGGCGAGCGGGGATGAAAGGGCGTTGTCTCCGTCTGTGGGATCTCCTGCACCAGCCCGTAAAGCTCGGAGGTGGATGCCTGGTAAAAGCGCGTCTTCTTCTCCAGCCCGAGGAAGCGGATCGCCTCCAACAGCCGCAACGCGCCGATGGCGTCCACGTCCGCCGTGTATTCCGGGGATTCAAAGGAGACCGCCACGTGCGACTGCGCGCCCAGGTTATACACCTCGTCCGGCTGCACCTCGCTGAGAATCCGGGTCAGGTTCGACGAATCGGTGAGATCGCCGTAGTGCAGGTGGAACCGCGAGTTTTCCACATGCGGATCCTCGTAGAGGTGGTCCACCCGCTGGGTGTTGAACATCGACGCACGGCGCTTGATGCCGTGGACTTCGTATCCTTTTTCAAGGAGGAACTCCGCGAGGTAGGAGCCGTCCTGGCCGGTGATGCCGGTAATGAGCGCACGTTTCATGGAGGAATTTCTAGTTAGAGTCTGGCTTCGCCTGATTCCAGTTTCGAGAGGAAGTCGCGGTAAGCGGCGGCGAGCCCGTCGCGGAATTCAATCGCCGCTTCCCAACCGGTGGCCTTGATCCGGGCCACGTCCATCAGCTTGCGCGGCGTGCCGTCAGGCTTCGAGGGATCGGTTAGGATCTCGCCGGTGTAGCCGACCGTCTCTGCGACCAGCTTTGCGAGATCGAGGATGGCGATGTCCTCCCCCACCCCGACGTTCACCCAATCCGGAGGATTCTCCAGACCGAGCAGATGAAAGCAGGCGGCCGCGAGGTCGTCCACATGGAGGAATTCGCGGCGAGGAGTTCCCGTTCCCCAGATGGTCACGCCCGGAGCCCCCGAGCTCTTCGCTTCGTGGAAGCGACGGATCAGCGCGGGGATCACGTGGGAGTTCTCGGGGTGGTAGTTGTCGCCGGGTCCGTAGAGGTTCGTCGGCATCGCGGAGTGATACAGCAGGCCATGCTGCGCGCGGTAGTGCTGGCACAACTTGAGACCCGCGATCTTGGCGATGGCGTAGGCTTCGTTCGTCGTCTCCAGCGGGCTCGTCAGCAGGCAGTCTTCCGGCATCGGCTGCGGCGCCAGCTTGGGGTAGATGCAGGAGGAACCGAGGAAAAGCACGCGCGGCACTCCGGCGCGGCGGCTCCCTTCCACGAGATTCGACGCGATGGCGAGATTCTCGTAGATGAAATCCGCCGGGTAGGTGGCGTTGGCGTGGATACCTCCCACCTTGGCCGCCGCTACCACGACGATCCCCGGCTTTTCCGTGGCGAGGAAATCGAAAACCGCCCGCTGGTCGAGCAAGTCCAGCCTGTCGCGCCCCGCCGTGAGCAGATCGTATCCGCCGAGCCGCTCCGCCTCGCGAACAAGGGCGGAGCCGACCATCCCGCGGTGCCCGGTGATGAAAATCTTCGACATGTCTGAGAGAGAATTAGTCGGCGAATGAAGCGAGCGCGGCGATGACTTCGTCGAGCTGTTCCTTCACGAGTTCCGCATAGATCGGGATGCTGATGACCTCCGAGGAGAGCAGATCCGAGATCTCGCATCGGGAAAGCGAGTGCGCCGGGAGGCCGGCGAAACACTCCTGGCGGTGCATCGGCACCGGGTAGTAGATCTCGCAGCCGATGCCCTTCGCGGTCAGATGCTCCTTGAGTGCGTCACGCCGGCCTTCGCGCGGCACCCGCAGGGTGAATTGGTTCCACACGTGCCCGTTGTGGCTGTATCCCACCGGGAGAATGAATCGGGCATCTCCGGCAGAAGCCCCGGCGGAGCGGCCTTCCGGGCAGCAGCAGGCCGCCTCCCTCGCTTGGACCGCTCCCGGCAGCTGCGACAGGGTATCCTGATAATGGCGGGCATTCCGCTCGCGGCCGGCAGCATAGTCCCCGATGTGCGGGAGCTTCACGCGGAGCAGCGCGCACTGGAGTGCGTCCATCCGGAAATTCCCCCCCACCACCGGGTGGTAGTACTTCGGGTGCATGCCGTGATTGCGCAGGCGCAGCAGCTTTTCCGCGAGGCCGTCGTCCTGGGTCGTTACCAATCCACCGTCCCCGAAGCCGCCGAGATTTTTCGAAGGGAAGAAGCTGAAGGAACCGATATCCCCGACGGTACCGCAGCCCCTGCCCTTGTAGGTGGCGCCGAAGGATTGCGCGACATCCTCGATCACCTGCAGCCCGTGCTCCTTGGCGAAGGCTTGGACGGAATCGAGATCCGCCGATTGCCCGTAGAGGTGCACCGGAATGATCGCCTTCGTCCGCGAGGTCACCTTCTCCTCCGCCGACTTCACATCGATCCCGAAGCAGACCGGGCAGACGTCGCAGAATACCGGCGTCGCCCCGGTCCGGGCGATGCTACCCGCCGTTGCGAAAAAGGTGAACGAAGGGCAAATCACCTCGTCGCCGGGGCCGATGCCGAGAGCCATCAGGGCGATGATCAGGGCGTCGGTGCCGGAGGATATCGAGATCGCATGCCTCGCGCCCAGCGCGTGGGCACATTCCCTTTCGAAGGCCTCCACTTCCTCGCCGAGTATGAAACGGCCGGATCGCAGGACTTTCTCAAAGACGGCCTTCAGCTCGCCTTCCAGCGGAAGGTTCTGCGCGTTGACGTCTAGAAGCGGGACTGACATGGAAGCTTGGAAGTGAGAAATCGGGAAAGGTTGAAGCGCGGGCTGCTCTAGGCCTTCACGACCAGCCCCTCCGGCGTGGCGAGCGAGGCCATCGCGTTCCGGGTGTCGATGATGAGATCGGACCAGGCGGCGAGCTGCGCGAGATCGAAGGCGGAATGATGGGTGGAGATGACGATGCAATCCTGCGCCCGGATCGTCTCCTCGCTCCACTCGACCGACCGGACACCCGCCCAATTCATGTGCTCCCGTGTGGGCCCGACGACCGGCACGTGGGGATCGTAATAGGCGACCTCCGCACCAAGGCGCTTGAAGCCGTCGAGAAGTGCGAAGGTCGGAGACTCGCGCATATCGTCCACGTTCGCCTTGTACGCCAAGCCCATGAGCAATACTTTCGACCCCTTCACCGGCTTCCCGCGCGAGTTCAGGGCTTCCATCGCACGATGGACCACGTAGTCGGGCATCCCACGGTTGATCTCCCCTGCCAGCTCGATGAAACGGGTGTGCACGCCGTACTCGCGCGCCTTCCAGGTCAGGTAGAAGGGATCGATCGGGATGCAATGCCCCCCCAGCCCCGGACCGGGATAGAAGGGCGTGAAACCGAAGGGCTTGGTCGAGGCCGCGCGGATGACCTCCCAGATGTCGATGCCCATGCGGTCGGCGGCGATCTTCAGCTCGTTGACCAAGCCGATGTTCACCGCGCGATAAATGTTTTCGAGCAGCTTCGTCAGTTCCGCCACCTTGCAGGAACTCACCGGCACCACTTGCTCGAAGGCCGCTTCATAAAGTGCCACCCCGGCCTCCAGGCACGCGGCAGTCACCCCGCCCACAACCTTCGGGATGTTCGCGGCGGAAAATTTCGGGTTGCCCGGATCCTCGCGCTCCGGCGAATACACGACGTGAATGTCCTTCCCGACGGTGAAGCCTGCCTTCTCCACGCGGGTGACCACTTCCTCATCCGTGGTTCCCGGATAGGTGGTGCTCTCCAAGCTGAGGACCTGTCCCGCTTTCAGGTGGGGAACCACCGATTCCACCGTATCCACCACATAGCTGAGATCCGGCTCGAAATGCTCATCCAGCGGCGTCGGGACACAAAGGATAACGGCGTCCAGGCCCGCGATGATGGCGAAATCGGTCGTCGCCTCCAGCCTGCCGGAAGCCAGCGCCTCCGCGACCTCGCCGTCGGGGATGTGCTTGATGTAGCTGCGCCCCCCCAGCAAGGCCTCGGGTTTCGCGGTATCGATGTCGATACCCACGGCGCGGAACCCCGCCTTGGCATACGCGAGCAGGAGCGGAAGACCCACGTAGCCCAGGCCGACCACACCGACGGACCCCTGTTTCGACTTCAAGCGATCAATCATGAGTGGAGGAGGAGTAGCGCGAAATCAATCGCCCGGCTTCGGCCAGGGCCATGCCTGTGACTTGATCCATGTTGTAGTAACGGTAGGTGGCGAGGCGCCCGATGAAGCTCACGTTGGCCTCGGCCGCGGCGAGTGCCGCGTAGCGCAGGTAAAGCTCTTTCGCGTCCGGTGCCGGGACGGGATAAAAGGGTTCCGCCCCGGGTGTCCAGCCCGCCGGGTATTCCCGGACGATGGTGGTGGCGTCGATGGCCTGGCCGGTGACGTGCTTGATCTCCACGATGCGGGTCATCGGCACTTCCGCGTCCGGGTAATTGACCTGAACCACGGGCTGCCAGAAACCAGCCTTCCCGGCGATAGGCGCGCGCGCTTTCAGCTCTGCGGCGGTGAAACTCTCGTTCTCGAAGCGGAGGGAGCGGTAGGGCAGCGCCCCGAAGCGATGCCCGAAGTACTCGTCCACCGGTCCGGTGAAGATGAGATGGCGGTGCCGCCAGCGCTGCCGCGCTTCTTTGAAATCGACACCGAGCTGCAACTCGACACCGGGGGAGGCATCGAGCATCCGCTCGAACATGCGGGTATATCCTTCACGCGGTAGCGCCTGGAACTCCTCGCTCAGGTAGCGGTCGTCGCGATTCGTGCGGATCGGGATCCGGCCGCATACGCTCTTGTCGAGTTCCCGCGGGTGACGGTTCCATTGCTTCTGCGTGTATCCCTCGTAGAACTTCCGGTAGAGTTCCCAGCCTACCTGGGAAACGATGATCTCTTCGGAATTTCTAGGCTCCTCCACCGCCTCGCGGTGCTCGGCCAGCCACGCTTCGAATTCCGCGGTCGTGGCCGCGTGGCCGGTCAGTTCTTCGAACGTGTTGAGGTTGACCGGAAAGCTCCAGTATCTGCCGTCCGTGTAGCTCTTGATCCTGTAATCCGCATCTTGCCAGGAAGTGAACCTCGAAAGGTAGTCCACCACCCGCCGGGAATTCGAACGGAAGTAATGGGGACCGTAGGCGTGGACGAGAACTCCGGCTCCATCGATACGGTCGTGGGCATTCCCGCCGAGGTGGCTCCGCTTGTCCACCACCACGCAGCGGAACCCCGCGTTGGACAGCCGCTCCGCCGCGACGAGACCCGAAAAGCCGGCTCCGATGATCAGGAAATCGACGCGGTCCTCGGACGACATCAGGCGGGGATCACTTGCGTGCGGAAATATTCGATGGTCTCGCGGATTCCCGTGTCGAAGGGCACCACCGGTTCCCAGCCCAGGAGCTCCTTCGCACGCGTGATATCCGGACGACGGACTTTCGGATCATCCGGCGGCAACGGCTTGGGGTCGATCCGCAGTTCGATGGCGAAGACCTTCGCGATGGCCTCCGCGAACTGACGCATGCTCATCTCGTGCGGATTCCCGCAGTTCACAGGCAGGTGGTAATCGCTGCGGGCAAGCCGCCAAATGCCGTCCACGAGATCCGAGACGTAGCAGAAGGACCTCGTCTGGCTGCCATCGCCGAAGATGGTCATCGGCTCGCCGCGGAGTGCCTGGCCGATGAAAGCGGGGACGACGCGGCCGTCGTCGAGCCGCATCCGCGGGCCGTAGGTATTGAAGATGCGCACGATCTTCGTATCCAGCCCGTGGGCGCGGTGGTAGGCCATGGTCGCCGCCTCGGCGTAGCGCTTGGCCTCGTCGTAGCAGGAGCGGACGCCGATCGAGTTCACGTTGCCCCAGTATTCCTCCCGTTGCGGATGGATCTCGGGATCGCCATAGACCTCGGAGGTGGAGGCCACCAGATAGGTGGCCTTTTTCCTCAGCGCCAGATCGAGGGCGTTGTGGGAGGCGTAGGAACCCGCCTTCAGCGTCTCCACCGGGATCTGGACGTAATCGATGGGACTCGCCGGCGAGGCCATATGAAAAACGAAATCCACCGGTCCGGCCACATCGAAAGGCTCGGAAACGTCGTGCCGGATGAATTCAAAGCCGGAGTTTTGCCCGAGGTGCTCGATGTTCCGGGTGTGGCCGGTCACGAAGTTGTCGAGGGCGACAACGCGCAGGCCGTCGGCAAGCAAGCGGTCGATCAGGTGGGAGGGGACGAATCCCGCACCGCCTGTCACGACGGCGGTTTTGCCTTTCAAATCTTGGAGCGGCTTCATGAGGTCTTTCAGGGGGAGGAGGAGAATGGGCAAGCTGCCGCCCTTGGTCGATTGTCCCTGCGCGGGGCAAAACCGGGATCGTACTTCGGTGATGGTCTTTCAGGCGGCTTCATCCGGAGCGCCTCGGGCGGGGTGATGGATCGACAAATCCGGCGGTTGTTCAATCTAAAATGAACAATTCGTGGTCCATGATCGTTTCAGGGGAGGGGTTTGCGCGGGAGCAGCAGCGAGAACAGGTCCACCTCCACAACTTGCTCCCGACCAAGAAATTCCAGCAGGACTTTGACCCGCTCCCGGGCGGGCAGCACCTCCACCACGGTTGCGCGCACGCCGCCGAGCGGTCCGTGAGCCAACTCCACTTCCTCCCCCTCGGCGAGGCGGGGGCCGACTGTCAGCACTTCTTCCGCTCCTTGGCGGGCGACCTCCTGCCGCAGGACTTCCACGAAATCGTCAGGGACGGCAGGCACCTTGTCCCCGAAGCGGACGAGCCCGCGGACTCCTTGGCTGTACATGACCGCCCGCTCCCCCGTCTCGAGCGCGAAGCGGGCGAGCACATAGCCGGGAAAGAGAGCCTCCACCCACCACACCTTCCCGCGACGGGTGGCCTTCCGGTACCGCAGCATCGGGCAAAAAACTTCCACCTCCTCCAGTTCCCGCAGATGAGCCGCGGCGATGGCCTCCCGCTTGGTCTGCGTCTTCAGGCAGTACCATGACCTTTCGCTGGGAGGGAAGTCGCTCATTGGCCGAGAACTTTCTGAAGGAGGGGCAACACGACCCGGCCGCGGCCGATCCAATGCTGGAGCTGTTTCACGCGGGCATCGTAGAACTCCCGCCGTTCCCGGTCCGGCTCTTCCGAGGCGCTTGCCAGCAAGCTGCCGACCTTCGACTGGCCGCTCTCAAGATGGGGTCTCACCTGCTCCCTGATGAAGCCGCCGACCAGACGTTTCAGATCCAGATCCGCGAGGAAATGACCGCGCCGGGAATTCTCCACGGCAACCTCCCGCACCGCCCCGAGATCGCGGAGCGCGCGCAATCCTTGGCTGGCGGAGCCTTTGCTGATGCGCAGCATGTTGACGATGTCATCCAGCGCCAGCGGCTCCTGCGTGATGAAAAGCAACCCGTAGATCTCACCCAAGGAGGGTGGCAGGCCCAACACCTTCACGCCGTCCACGAAAAACTGAATCACCTGCGTCTCAATGACGCCCAGCGACGAGAGGTCTCGACAGTCTTCCTCTTGGGGGACCCGTGGCACGCCCCCTTATATCTCGGACATCGGAAATGTTCAATCCAAAATGAACTAACTCGCCAGCTCAGCTCACCAGCCCGCGGTCCGTCAAATGTTGCAACCAACGCTCGAAATCCAGCTCCGGATACTCCGCAGCCGCCATGGCTGCCAATTCATCCCGCGTACGGGAGCCGTCCATGGCGCAAAGCAGGCGCTCGTGCCCCGCCGGGAAGCGGCAAGTCGCATGCCTCGCATCCACCACCGGCAGGCCGTTCTCCGCGAAGTGCCGGTTCAAGCGGCCGAGCGCCGGCTTCTCCGGCGGTTCCTCGGAAACAGTCAGTGCATCGGAGCGCAGCTCCACGCCGCCCAGCCGTGCCGCTTGGAAGATCCACCCCGCAAGTTCCCGGGAGTGGCCCGTAGGCTCCCACCCCCCGCCGAGCTTCAAGGCCGTCCGCTCCATCAAATCGCGGATCGGCATGCAATCCCGCCCCGCCTCCGCCAGCACCCGGCGGAATGTCGCCACCACCGCTCCCTCTCCGGGAGAAGCGGGCAGTTCCACCTCCCCCCGGCCCGCGGCGAACTGTAGCACGGCGGCCGTGGTCGTCCCTTCCTCCAAGGGAGCCTCCTGACGACAAAAGAGGCTGACGCGATGCGTGCGGCCCGAAAGCAGATCCAGCGTCTGCTGGCCAGCGGTGCCAGGCGGCCCAGTGCCGCAGGATCGATCCCCTCCGGCAAATTATCCGGCAGGCTCGCTTCGCCCAGATACCGGAGACCGCGCTGGGCCGCCCACCCGGCGAATTGTGCGAAATAAACCGCATCACACACGGGCGCGAAGTCATCGAACGGCAAAACCTCGGGGCCCTTTCTCGCGATCTCCCTGCAGACCGATTGGAGATTGGCCCCGTGAGCAGTGCCTGAACCCGCCATGTCAGCCAAGGACGCTGCCACGGCCTCAATCGTGCCGCCCAAACCCTGCGCCGCGGGATTCCCGGCCAGCGCCTTGATCAAAGGGGCCACGTCCCGCTTCAGCGACCAGCCGGGCAGGACATTGAAGCTGATGCACGCCACGCCGGAGTCCGACAGCACCTGTCCGCAAAGGTCCAGGATACGGGATTTCACCGCATCCGGCACCCAGGAGAAGACCCCGTGCACAATGAGGTAATCACAGGGGTGGGAAGGCCTCCAATGCTCCAGATCCGCAACCTCGAACAGGATGTTCTCCAAGCCGCTCTCCCGCGCGACCCGGCGCGCGTTCCGGATGGCAGTATCGGAATAATCGAGCCCGGTGAACCCGCTCTTCGGATAACGCGCGGCCAGCGGCAGCAAATTATGGCCGGATGCGCAGCCGAATTCCATGATCCGGGATGCCTCCGGCAGAGGCAGCCGCTGCAGGCCCGCCAGACGCGCGCTCACCGCAAGCCGCGCGGGATCGGTCACCGGGTGACTCAATGCCGGGTAGCGGTGCTGGGAATATAACTCACGAACCGGATCGCTCATCCCGCTCCTTGTGACCGTTCCGCTCCGCCGCGAAAACCGTGAAAAGCGCACGCTCGAAAAAAGTCGCCCTTCCCCGGGGGGAGGTCCGGCCCGAATCCCTGCCCTCGCCCTATCGCCCGTGGCGGCGACGCATCCGAGCGACGGAGCGCGAAAACCCCGCATTGACAGCCCCTGCCGCGCCGCGTAGGGAATCGGCCCCGCGCGAACAGCGTCAAGGCGGAGTAGCCAAGTGGTAAGGCATCGGTTTGCAAAACCGCTATTCGTGGGTTCGATTCCCACCTCCGCCTCCATTGTTCTCATTCAAAGCCTTACGGCCGACTGGGAGGAGATTCGCACCGGTGGGTGGTGGAGTTTCCCACGATCTCCAGCGAGGAATGCCTGCAGCCTACTGCTGCGTGGCCTGTGCGGCCTGTGCGGCCTCCTTGATCAACAGTTGGGCGATCGCCCAGTCGAACCAGTAAGGCCGGATCGGCTGCTCCCGCTCGAAGTCTTTTCCGTCGCATTTTTTCGTGAGATCCTGAGCTCTGACCAGTGCGGATGAGGCAAGATCGGAACTGCCCGTCTGGAGATGGACCATTGCCGCGACCGCCTCCAAAGAGGCCACGCAAGAGCTCTTGCGCTCGGGACTGGCGAGGCCCATCTCGCATGCAGCCAGGGCCTCCGCGCTGTTTTCGCACCTGAGGTGGTAGAGCGCCAGCGAGAGTGCGGACCATGCCGGGCAAGGAGTGGTGCGGGGATCGCCCAAGGTATCCACGTCCTGGCGCAACTGCTCGAGGAGCTTGGGATCCGCGGGATGGATCAGACAGGCCTTCAGGAGATGCTCCGCCTTCTGCCGCCCATCCGCGGGTGCGTAGCGGGTCATGACCTCATCGCGGAAGGCCCTGTATTCCTCCTCATCCTGAGAAAGAAGACCGGCGGCGATTGCCAGGAGATCATCGCCCTGGAGGATCTTCTGGGGTGAATCCTGGCGATTGGCCTGCCGTAGCAGGCGGTAGCATTGGAGCGCCTGGTCCCAGCGTCCGTGTTCGGAATTCCAATCCCCCAGCGACCGGAAAACGGCCGCGGCTTCAAGCGAAGGTTCGATGGATGAGAGCGGATACAATCGGCGCAGCTCGTCCGCATCGTCGATGCGCCCCTGGTCCAGGAGGAACGCGGCGCGGGCGATGCTCGAGCGGGCATCCGCCTGCCTGCGGAGGCGGTTTTCCTCGTTGCGCGCCGCCTGCGCCTCGTTTTTCAAACGGAGCTGTTCGATCGCGGTTTTCCTCTCGCGTTCATACATGCCCGCGGTAACCGCCAGCCCGGTGATCAAGAGGATGACGAGCAAGACCGTGGTGCCGAAAGCGAGGCGGTTCCGGCGGATGAACTTGGCGAGCACGTAAACACGCGAAGGGGGCCGCGCGGCAATCGGTTGGTGCGCAAGGAAGCGCTTGATGTCGGTCGCCAAGCCGTTGGCGGTCTGATAGCGGCGGATGCGGTTCTTCTCGAGCGCCATCATGACGATCCAATCGAGATCTCCCCTTACCTGTGCCACGAGCGACGCGGGGTCGGTGGCCCGTTCCGAGGCGAGCGTGCTCAGGTTTTCCGGGGGCAGCTTTTCCAGGATTTCGGAAGGCCTGAGGGTTTCCCAGGTGAGCAGCGATTTCCGGATCTGGGAGAACGTGAAGTCCGCTCCCTCGGAGCGATTGGCCGGTGTGGCTCCTGTCAGCAGCTCGTAAAGCAGTACTCCCAGGCTGAAAATATCGCTCCGCGTATCGACGTCGATCCCGGTAAGAGCCACCTGCTCGGGGCTCATGTAGGCTGGAGTTCCGAAAAACTGGTCGTGGGCGGTAATCGCTTCCCGGGGGGAACCTCCCGAGGATTTGGCGATGCCGAAGTCGATGATCTTCGGGACATTCCCGCCGTCCTGCCGGCTCACGATGATATTCGAGGGCTTGATATCGCGATGGATGATCCCTTTCTGGTGCGCGTGTTGGACGGCGTTGCAAACCAGGACGAATAGTTCGAGCCGCTCCGTGCAGCTCAGCTTGTGCCGGTTGCAATAGCGGACGATGGGCTCGCCGGTCACGAGCTCCATGGCGAAGTAAGGTTTTCCCGACGGCGTCGTCCCGGCATCGAAAACCTTCGCGATATTGGGATGGTCCATCAGGGCCAGTGCCTGCCTCTCGACATCGAAACGGGCCAAGGCGTTGGGGTTCTCCACCTCCTTGCGGACGATCTTCACGGCCACGCGGCGCCGGATGGGACGCTCCTGCTCCGCCTCGTAAACCACACCGCCGCCGCCTTCCCCCAAACGTGAGATGAGCCGGTAGGGTCCCAGCTTCTCGGGCATGCCCTCTTCGAGGGCAAAACGGGGCCGATGGGGCTGGGAACCCGGACTCGTCTCGAACAAGATCTTCGCCGTCACCTTCGCCCGCTCCTCGCGTGCTTCCAGAAAGAAGGTAGCGGCACCATCGGCAGCTTCCAAAAGCCGCGCCATCTCGTCCTTCGCTGACTGGCTATCCCCGAAGACACGCTCCAGGAAGAGCTGGCGCGCGGCGGGATCATCCAGCGAGAGGGCCACCTCCATGATCGCGCTGCTGATCTCCTCTTCGCTGCTGGTCGCGTTCATGGGCTATTGTTGGCTATCTTCCTGATCTTCATGGATCAGGCGATAGAGCTTTGCCTTCGCGAACATCCACTGCCGCTCCACGGAGCGGATGCTGCGCCCGGTCATCTCGCTGATCTCCTCGCTGCTCAGGCCGCCGTAGAACTTCAGGAGCACGACCTTGGCCGAGTTGGGGTCGATCTTCTCCAGCTTGGTCAGGCAATCGTGGATGAGGAGGATGTGGGAGTCGTCCTCGAACACCCCTTCGTCGAGATCCCGGGCAAAGGGCGTCCGCTTCTTCCTCGATTGGGCCCGCACCCGGTCCACGAGGATCCGCCTCATCGCTTGCGCGGCGGCGTTGAAGAAGTGCTCTTTGCTTTGCCAGATCTTGCCGTTGATTTCGGAGAGCCGGATCCACGCCTCGTGAACGAGGGCAGTCGGCTGCAGTGTCTTGCTCGCGCTATTCTGGTCCAGGCGGAACGCAGCCAGGCGCCGGAGCTCATCGTAAACGACGGGCAACAGTTCGGCCGACGAAAAGCAAAACTCGTCCGCCCTGATCTCGGGACACCGTGTTGTCGTTCCCATCTCCCTCCCGGGGTAGATTCGGCCCTTTCCATTCGCAAGCGCAATCCATGCATGCATTGCCCCCGGCTGCCTCCGGGCCAGAGCCGCGCCTGAAAAGCCGTCCTGCTCCGGTTCCTTGGCGGAAAAGCTTCGCCGATGTCGGAATCAAGATGGCGGCATCTCCGGCCGGATCCTCCCTCGTACCGGCGGGAGACACCGTTTGAAGTCATCACATCGGCGGCAATACGGGTTTTTGCCGAAGATGTATGCGGTGTGCGGGCGGATTCAGGGTCCGCCCGCACATCATTCTTCTGCTCCCTCCCCTCCGGAGCCCGGTGAAATCACCGGCTGATCCACTTTTTTGGCGGGTTTTCCCCCGAAACGTCGGACTGCGAACTGGACGCCTTGATTTGCCGCTCTCCCGCCCTGGGGAGCGGAACGCGGCGAGCCAGAAAACCAACCCAGAACATCGTGAAGTACCCCTTGATCCCCTCCTTGATCGCCACCGGCTTCCTCCCCCTCGCAAGCCAAGCCGCATTGATCGCCACCGAAAGCTTCGACTATGCCGATGGCTCGGTGGTCGGTCAGACAGGCGGCACCGGCTGGAACTACGAACGGACCGACGAGCCGGGGGCACCCGTGCAGACGGCCTCCAATTGGAACGACGCTTTCGGCACCCACCAGGTCGTCTCCTCGGCCTTGGTCACCGATAATGGCGGCGTTTTCCGTGAATTCGGCGGGATCACCGAAGGCACGGGCGCCACCAGCAATGAACGGGAGGGAGCCTTCCGCGCGGAGGGTGCGTTCTTCTTCTCCACCACCATCAACGTGAGCTCGATGCTGCCGGAAGGGCAGAACCAGTGGGCCGGCGTGAGCAGCTTCGACTTCGGCTCCGAGCGGGTTTTCTTCGGCATGCCGGGGCAAACGGGGGCCACACGCTACTTCGGAATCGCCGCCCCGGGCTTCGGGCCGGATACCTTCGGCTCCATCCCGGTGATCGCCGGCACCACCTACACCATCGTGGGCATGCTGGATTTCGACAACGACCTGCTGGCCCTCTGGGTGGACCCCGACGGCAGCGATACGGCGTCTTCCCACGACGTTTCAATGGCTTATGCGGGTACCAACTGGTCGTCCGCCTTGCGTTTCGCTTCCGGAACCTCGGTCACGTGGGATGATGTGAAGGTCGGCACCACGTTCGGGGATGCGGTCCCCGAGCCGTCGGCCCCTCTGCTCGCCCTCGGCACGGCCGGACTCCTGATCCTAGCGCGCCGCCGCAGCTGAAGATCGTGAAGCGAACCCGAACCCAAGGAACTTCCGACCCATGAGACCCAAGCTATTTTTGCCCGCGCTGATCCTGGCTGGTGCCAGCCCGCTCTACGGACAAGTGATCGGTACCGAGAATTTCACCTACGCCGACGGCCCGATCGCCGACAAGGCCGGGGGCACCGGCTTCAACTACGACAACTTCGACAAGGTGGTGACGGCGACCCAGTCTGACTGGGATGCCGTCTTCGGGGCGCCCGCTGTGGCGGCGAACGCCCTGACCACAAGCAATAGCGGCGCCAAGAGGGAATACAACGGTCCCATCGAAGGGGCCGGTGGAGGGGCCGACGATGGCAATGACGATCATGAACGCAACGGCGCGGTCCGGGGCACGGGCCGCGTCTTTTACCGCTTCACCATCACCCGGGGCGCGGGTGTGACCTGGAGCGGTGCCAGCAGCTATGACTTCGGGACCGAACGCGCCTTTTTCGGGGTTCCCGGGGCCGCCGGGCCCGGAGGCGGGCTCGAGTTCGGCTGTAGCGGAAACGGTGCCGACTACTTCTCCGGCATCCCCGCCGACACCGGAACCCACACGATCGTCACGGTGTTGGATTTCGACCGCGACTTCATCGGCATGTGGGTCGATCCGTCTGCGGCGGACTACTATGATCCCACGGACGGATCGAGTTCTGCCGATGCGGGCGGATCCTTCCCGGGCAACAACTGGTCCACCGCCCTTCGCCTCGCCTCCAGTGCGGGCGGCACCACGACCTGGGACGACCTATCGGTCGCTTTGGACCCCGTGAATGTGGGGCTCAAGGATTTCACCGATGCAGACAATGACGGGCTGCCAGCCTCGTGGGAGTTGATCAATGGCCTGGACGATGCCGACGATGGAACGTTCGGGGAGACTTCTCCCGGAGCTAAGGACGGTCCGAACGGGGCGCTGGGAGATCCCGATGGAGATGATGTCACCAATTTCGAGGAGTTCGAGGACGGCACCCAACCGCAGCTATTCGATACGGACGCCGATTTCCTGAGCGACGCCGAGGAGAAGACTCTGGGTACCGATCCGTTGAATCCGGATACGGACGGTGACGCGTTTCTGGACGGAGACGAGGTGAACACCTATCTGACCAATCCCGAACTTGCTGACAGCGATGCCGGCGGAACCTCCGATTTCACGGAAGTGGCGCTGGGCACGGCTCCGACCGGGAATCCGGCGGATGACCCCTCGGTTAATGGCAACATGGAGCTTGTCGGGCAGGAATTCTTCGACTCGTACACGGATGGAACCATAGCCACCCTGTCCGACGGGATCGGTTGGGATTATGACAATAGCGCCTTGCCCGAGACCTTCACGGGACACACTACCCTTGAGTCGGCATGGACGAATATCGGCGGTGCTCCGGTGATCCAATCGGGCTCGCTCCTCACCCAGAACAGCTCCGTAAAGCGCGCTTTCCACGGGGGGTCCGACAACGCTAACGCAATCGTGGGTGAAAGTTCCGGATCGTGGCGTGAAGATGCCGCGGCCACCGGTATCAATGGCAGCGATGTCTTGTACATGAAGACAACGATCTTGCGTCGTGCCGGTGCCACCTGGAGCGGTATGAGCCTCTATGATTTCGGTGCCGAGAGAATCTTCGTGGGAGTTCCGAACGCTGCGAACCCCGAGTCCGGCTTCAGCGAATTCGGCATCGAACAGACCTCGAACGACGCCCAGGCTTATACGGGGATCACACCCGCCACGGACACGACCTATACGCTGGTGGCGCGATACGATTTCACCGCCTCGCGAGTGGATCTATGGGTGAACCCGGACCTCGGCGAACCCGAGGGATCTTCGGCGATTGCAGCCACGCTCGATATCACGCCCAACCAGATGAATGCCACGGGGGTCCGGCTCGGTTCGGGAGGAGCGGGAACTACCGTGTGGGACCAGCTCGTCGTGGGGACGACCTGGAACAGTCTGAGCTCGCTTCCCACCGATAGCGACGGCGACGGGATGCCTGACGACTTCGAGAATCTCTACGGTTTCGACAATAACATCGACGATTCCGCATCCGATGAGGACGACGACGGAAGCTCGAACCTCGAAGAGTGGGCCGCAGGAACCAATCCCCTGAACGAAGACAGCGACAACGACGGCCTCTCCGACGGCACGGGAGAGAAGAATGCGGGCACCTCGCCGATTGATCCCGACACCGATGGGGACAGTTTGACCGACGGGGAGGAAGCGCTTTTCCATCTGACCAACCCGACGCTTCCGGACACCGATGAGGATGGTCAGAGCGACGGAGGCGAGGTCCAGGGTCACGCGGGCTTCACTTCGGATCCTCTCGATCCGGATGACACCATCGGGACCCCGATCGGGCTGATCGGCGCGGACGATTTCTCCTACGCCGACGGCACCGTGGAAGGATTGGCCGGAGGGAGTCATTTCGACTACGAAAACTGGCTCTTCAACGGGCCTTTCGTGGGCCATACCTCCACGACGTCGGATTGGGATGGCACTGCCGCCGTCGCCAGCGGGAGGCTCGCCACGCGTGAAACCTTCGCCTACCGGGACTTCAATGGACCGGACGAAGGGCCCGGAACGGATCAGGATCCCACAAGTGCCCGTGCGGGGGCCGTGAACGACGAGCTGAATTTCGATGCCTCGGTGGTTTATTTCAAAGCGACGATGACCCGCCGTGCCGGAGCAGCCCTCAGCCTTTTCGGCCCGGATGACTTCAATCAGGAGCGGGTCGCATTCGGCGTCGTTGACAACGGGGGCACGCCCCAGTGGGGAATCCGCGACGGCGCGGCGGCGACGACGGACGACGGCGCGCTGCCGGTGGTAACGGGCCAAACCTACACGGTGGTAGGGAAGCTCGACTTCAGCGGCAACCTGATGAGCCTCTGGATCGACCCGGATTTCGCAACGGACGAGGCTTCCAACGCACCTCACGTGACGCGGATCTACCCCGGCGTGAACTGGGCCTCGGGGGTCCGCTTCAGCTCCACCGGCACCGGCGATACCGAGTGGGACAACGTTGTAGTGGCTAACAGCTGGGAGCACCTGACCGGTGCAGCCCCTCTGCAACTCGACATGAGGATCAGCGGCTACGACCCGGGAACGGGCACTGTAAGCATCTGGGCCGATGGCATCCCTGCGGGAGAGACCTTCCATTTGCGCAGCTCCACGAATCTCCAGTCTTTCGTGCCATTCACGCCGCCCTTCGACTTCGACAGCACCACACCTCAGCCCTTCGTGGTGCCGGTCAGCCCCGCGACGGTGCCGAAGCTCTTCTTCCGTGCTGAAGAGGGCGCATCGCCTCCCTGAAAGCCTGAAATGGCCGACCTTTGCAGGCTCGCCTTGCGCAATGCAGGGCGAGCCTTTTTTCCCGGACTATCCGGCAACCTTCCATTTGACGCGTTCATGCTGCCGAGAATCATCCTGCTACCGCTCGTCTTCTCCCTCTCCCTCCACGCCGTCGAATTCGGCACCGAGGATTTCACGTATGCGGACGACAGCGGCATCGCCGGCCAGACCGGCGGCACCGGCTTCAACTACGACAACTTCGACGGAGCCGTCACCTCGACCACGGCGGATTGGGACAACGTATTCGGTGCTCCCACGGTTGTGTCCGGGAAGCTTGTGACTTCCAACGGGGGGGCCAAGCGCGAGTACAACGGGGACGTGGAAGGCGCCGGGGGGCCGGCGAACGATGGCCAGGACACTCACGAACGCAGCGGGGCCGTCCGCGGCCAAGGGCGCGTCTTCTACCGCTTCGATATGACCCGCGTTTCCGGCGGCGAATGGAGCGGAGCAAGCTCATACGACATCGGGACGGAGCGGGTATTTTTCGGCGTCCCGAACACGCCCAATCCCGCATCCGGCAATCTGGAATACGGCTGCGAAATCACCGCTGCCGGGATCCGCTACTTCAGCGGCATCCCTGCCGGCAGCGCGACCCGCACGATCGTGACCGTACTCGATTTCGACCACGATTTCGTGGGCCTGTGGGTCGATCCGGATGCAAACGACTTTTATGAGGAGACCGGCGGCGCGAACTCCTGCGACGCCGGCGGTGCTTATACGGGCGGGAATTGGTCCACCGCGGTACGGCTGGCTTCCGGCGGCGTGTGCGAATGGGACAATCTCGCGGTGATCACTTCGTGGGATGACCTCCAATTCACCGATCCCGACACCGACGACGACGGGATGCCGGACGCTTGGGAGACCGCTCATGGCCTCGCCGTAGGAATCGACGACTCACTCCTCGATGCCGACTCGGACGGCCTGTTGAACCGCGATGAACACCTCCACAACACGGATCCTCAGGACGGCGATACCGACGGAGACGGATTTTCGGACGGCGCGGAGATCTCGGCGGGAACCCACCCCGGCAATCCGGCAAGCTATCCCGGCGCAACTCATCCAACGGACCTCGTCGGCAGCGAGCACTTCGATTATGCCGACGGACCTGTGACAGGAAAGTCGGGGGGGCTGTATTGGGATGCCGACAACTCCCTCGAAAACGATGGATTCATCGGCCATGCCGGGACCCCGTCCGATTGGGATGTGATCTTCGGATCCCCGCAGGTGGTTTCGGGTGTGCTGGTGACTCAGGAGGGCGGCGTGAAGCGGGAGTATCACGGTCCGGGTGAAGGAGCACAGGCCGGCTCCCAGGAACGCGCCGGCGCCGTGAACGACGATGCGGCATTCGATTCGCACGTGATCTATTACAAGTTCGAGATGACCCGCACATCGGAGACGACCTGGAGCGGGGCGAGTTCCTACGACTTCGGGACGGAGCGCTATCTATTCGGCGTTCCCGGGGCGGCTAATCCGGTCTCGGGTGCCCGTGAGTTCGCCATCCACGATCTCAATACGGACCAATGGGCCTACTCGGGCATAGTCCCGGTTCCCGGCGTGAAATACACCCTCGTTGCCAAGCTCGATTTCGACGCCGACATCGCGGCCCTTTATCTAGATCCCGATCTCGCCGAAGGGGAAACTGCAAGCGAGCCGGTGGCGGTTTATCCCCACACCAGCAGCAATTGGTCGTCGTCCATCCGCCTCGCTTCCGGGGGTAACGGGCCGGTGCAGTGGGACAACCTCCGGGTGGCCTACACCTGGGCTGAATTGAACGATGGCCCTCCCGTCGCAAACGACGACAGCGCCACGATGCATCATTCTGCCAAGGCCCGTTTCAAAGTCCTGTCGAACGACACCGGGCACCTCACTCCGTCATCCGTGGCGATCGACTCCCCGCCAGCCCATGGCACTGCCACTGCGCACCCGGATGGTTCCATACTCTACCAGCACCTTTCAGGTACCCCGGCTTCGGACTCTTTCACCTACCGGATTCAGGGCGCGGGTAGCATTCTCACCGACACGGCTACCGTCACCGTCAATTTCACCTCAAATCCCCGCTTTGATTCCTCGTTCGTCTCGATGCCTGCGGCACCCCCCGCCGGCGAGTTGCAAGTGGTGGAGGCTTTCCCGGGCATTGCCTTCGACTCACCTCACGGCTTCTGTACGGTCCCGGGAGACCCCCGGAAACTATTCGTGACCGAAGGCGATGGCCGCGTGTTCCTCATTCCCGATGTCACGGCACCGGTGAAACTCGAGGTGCTCGATATCTCGGCCTCCGTGGTGCACGACGACAACGAGCTGGCTTTGAAGGGTGTGGCAGCCCATCCGGACTGGGCAGAGAACGGCTATCTCTACCTCACCTACAATTCGACCGCCGGAACCGTAAGGCTTTCGCGCTTCACCTGCCAAACCACGCCGCCCTATGCGGCCGGGGAGGAGCTCGTGCTCATCGAGCAGGATAATGACGACTCCTATCACAACATCGGCTCCTGCGAGTTCGGCCCCGATGGCTACCTCTACGTCGGGTTCGGCGATGAAGGCACGCAAAGCGACGGCCACAACAACTCCCAGCACGTGGACCGGAATCTCTGGTCCTGCATCATCCGCATCGATGTGGACAAGCGACCCGGCAGCTTGCCGCCGAATGCCGATCCCGGACCTGATCCCGATGGCGCGGGCAATGATGCCGACCTTTTCATTCCCCGCCCCGCGGGTGTCGCCCATTATGCGATCCCTCCGGACAACCCCTTGGTCGGAGTTACCACCTTCAATGGCGTCCCGATCGATCCAGCCCAAGTGCGCACCGAGATCTTCGTGATGGGACTCCGGAACCCCGGGCAATTCTCCGCGGAAGATAACGACGGCGATGGCACCGTCGATGAGCTGTGGGCGGGAGACGTCGGCCGCAGCAGCATGGAGGAGATCAGTGTCTTGCTGCCGGGCCAGAATGGCGGGTGGGGATGGCGCGAGGGCAGCGAGCCCGGCCCGCGCGGAGGCAACCTGCTCAACGGTGCCGCGGAGACAGCCGCCAACCCGACGCCCCCCCTTTGGGACTATCCGCATGGCGGCGGCACCTACCAGGGGCGCTCGATCACCGGGGGCTTTATTTATCGCGGGACCGCCTTCCCCGGCCTGACAGGGAAATATGTCTGCGCGGATTACATTTCGGGGAACATCTGGAGCATCGAGCGCACGCCCGGGGATCCGGTTGTGAATCGCTTGGCAGGAGAGCCGGCGATCGTGGGCTTGCTGGCCGATCCTGCCACCGGGGAAATCTTGCTCCTGGACCGGGGCAACAATGGCACCAACCAAGGCACCGGTGGAATCAAGCGGCTCAAGCTTCAAACCGATGACAGCATCTTTCCGCCGACGCTCGAGGCCACGAACTTCTTCGCCGACCTCGCCGATCTGACGCCGAACCCCGGGGGCCACGCCTACACGCCGAATCTCCGCTTTTGGTCCGATCACGCGGAGAAGAAGCGCTGGTTCCTGATCAATATGGAGAGCGATGCGATGGGGTATTCCCAGGACGCACCGTGGGCCTTTCCCGCCGGGACGATCTGGGTAAAGCACTTCGACTATCCTGTCGCGTGGGAAAGCTTCACCCGCACCATTGACGGACAGGACCACACCGATCGCCGTCCTGTTGCCGGCTCCCCGCGCCGCCGCCTTGAAACCCGCTTCCTCGTCAGGAACGCGAGCGGCAGCTACGGAATCTCCTACCGCTGGAACTCCGTAAACAGCGGGGAGCAGACCGACGCACGGCTGGCCGTGGACGACGGCGAGGCTTTTCCCGTGGATATCACGCTCGACGGTGCCTCCCAAAGCATCACTTGGGAGATTCCCTCCCGGGCCGCGTGCATGACCTGTCATACGCCGGAGGCCGGCCACGCTCTCTCGTTCAATACTCGCCAGCTCAATGCGCCGGGCAGCGTCGCCGGCATTTCAGGAAACCTCCTCCAAGTGCTGGGGACGGCCGGTTACCTTAACGGTGCCCCGGCAGATCCTGCCGCGCTGCCCCGGCACCTCAGACCCGGGGAGTCGGAACAATCCCTGGAAGCCCGTGTCCGCTCCTATCTGGACGTGAACTGCGCCTACTGCCACAAGGATGGCGGGACGGGCGGGGGAAACTGGGACGGCCGTGCTCATCTCTCCCTGCTGGAAACGGGCCTGCTCGGCGGCGTCACCGTGGACGCTCCACTTCATCCCGAGGATCGCCTGGTAGTGGCGGGAAACATCCCGCGCTCCATCCTCTTCAATCGGATCGCCGGAGCACACGGCTACACCCGCATGCCGCCCTTGGCGACGGCCGAGCCGGACCTCGAAGCCGCGGAACTCATCGCCGCCTGGATCAAGCAGGAGGTTCATCCCTACGCGAGCTACGGCGAATGGCGCGAGTCCCGATTCGGCGGGCTCACATCCCCGGAGGGGGAACCCTCGGCGAACTCCGACGGGGACCGGTTGGACAACTTCGGGGAATGGGCATTCGGCATCGATCCGGCTCTTGCCGATGATCATCTTTCGACGCCTGCCCTTTTGCAGGCCCTTCCCGGCTCGGGACAGTTCCGATTCAGCCACCGGCGCTTGCGCATGCACGCCGCAGGCGGACTCCGCTACGAGTACCGAATAAGCGAGAACCTTGCGGACTGGTTTCCCGCCACCGTTAGCGAAGAAACTGTCGCTCCCGGGGGAGCAGGAGATGCCTATGAAACCGTGACGCTCTCAATCGATCCCGGCAGCTTGGCCGGGCGTTCGCAGCTCTTTCTCAAGGTTGAAGCTTCACCGTAAGAGTAACGGCGATCGCCACCGGGATCTTGCAATATGCGACTGGCGAGGGCGGAACGCACCTTCCCTGAAACTCCGCGAAAGGTATTTTCTTTGAGAACAAGGGACTTGGAAAAGAGGCGTGGAACCTGCCGGAAGAAGCTCCATCACGACCGCAGAGACACCATGAATGCTCCAGAAACAACCAGCAGTCCCGGCCATCATTCGGAACACCTCAAGCAGATGCTGAATGACGTCATCCAGCACGCCCGCGAAGACGTGAAAAGAGTCGAAGATCCCAGGGCGAAAGCTCTTTTTGAAACCACGGCTGAAGTATTGGGAGGTCTCGTAACCGCCTATGATCATTACGAAGCCAAAGAACCCGCGTGGCGCTGAGAACCCGTCGGGGTGCGTACTGGCTTAGACCCTCATACCGGCATCCATGGCAGCGGGAGTGATGTTCAGCGCCAGCTCGGTCAGGCTTTTGTCGCTGGCTCCTTCTTCATCGAGAGTCGATTGT
>CBIHMP010000016.1:0-24340 GCA_966211015.1 uncultured Luteolibacter sp.
CTGGATGTCCTCGGAAAGCTTCGCGATCTCCGCCTGCAGGGCCGGAATCTCCTCCCGGGCGATCTCCGCCAGTTCCGGATCGTCCGCCTTCGCCAGGTCCTCGTTCTCCTCGAGCTGGCGCTTCGCCTCGCTCAGGCGGCCCCCTAGGGCCAGCGTCTCTTTCAGCCGCCGGTGCTCGCGCATGATCTCGGAAGCCCGCTTCGGATCGCCGAAGAAGGAGGCGTCGGAGATCATGTCGTCGATCTCCCCCGCGCGGCGGCGGCGCTGCTCGATCAGGGCGGTGTAATCCATGGAATCGGGGAGAATGCGGGCGACAGAGATACGAAAAAGCCGCACCTCCGAGAGGTGCGGCCGAAAAATTCCGGTGCTACGTCAGGCTAAGCCTTCGACGCGGCGGTGCGAGCCTTGCGGATGATGCTGTTCACGGTCTCGGAGACCTGGGCACCCACGCCGATCCACTTCTCGGCCTTCTCCAGGTCCACGGTGTAATTCGCGCCTTCCTTGAGCGGATCGTACGTGCCGACCTGCTCGATGTAACGTCCGTCGCGGCGCTTGCGGCTATCGACGGCGACGATCTTGTAGTAGGGACGGTCCTTGGTTCCCTGGCGGTTGAGGCGGAGAGCTACGGCCATGTGAGTATTCGTTCGGAAAAGCACCCGCCGGTTGGCGGGAGGGCGGGGAAACTGAAGGAGCCCGAGCGACTTGCCAAGCAGAATCTGCGAAAATCCGGCCTAATCTCAAGCTGCATCCGGGTCATGGCGCCCGCTCGCATCATTTCCGGGCTCCGCGCCCGGATTCACTCCACTTCGCCCTCTCCAGCAGCCACTTGCCGTCGATTTTCCGCCACGAGAGCGAGAGATTCTGAATCCCGTCCACCGGCCGTTCCTCATTAGGGAGGGCGATCACGGCATCCAGGGTGGCGGTCACATCGGCCTGATCCCCGCTGACGGTGACGGACTGGATGTCCAGATCGCGGAGCGAAATTTCATGGGAGAACCGCGCCAAGGCACCGTACATGGTCACGATATCCTCCCGCCTCCGCGAGCCCTCCACCTCCTCGGTCGGCCCCTCCGGCCCCTCGAAGGTGATCCGCGGGGCCAGGTAGCCCTCGATGGCCGTGCCGCGGGTACTGCGCGTGACGTTTCCGGCATCGGCACCGACTTCGGCCGAATCGAACAATCCGGCCACCCGCCGCGAAACCACCCGTTCGGGCCGGGACCACCACCACGCGAAAGCCCCGGCAAGGACGAGGAAGGCGGTGATCGGAACGAGGAGACGTCGCATGACGGACGACCATCGGAGCTCCCGTGGAAATGCGCAAGAACTTGCCTCCGGACATCTGCCGCCGCGCCATTTTCAGTAAAATGCGACTCGGCTTGTCACCAGGGTCCCGGGCGATATGGTCGGCCGCTTTCGATGACGCCGCTATTCAGGAAATTGCTCGGGTTGAATTGGCCCCTGGTCCTCACCATGTACGGGCTGCTGGTTTTCGGCGTTCTTTCCATCGAAAGCGCCGCACGGCACCTGCCGGTGCCGGAGGGAGTGGACTCCGCCGGAGCTTGGTATGCGGATAAGCAGAAGACCTGGATCCTGATCGGCTCCGTGGTCTATTTCGCGACCGCGCTGATCGATTACAAGTGGTTCCGCTGGCTGGGGCTACCCCTTTACGTCATCGGCTTGGGATTGTGCGCGTCGATCATGGGCTCGGACGAGGACGTCCACCAGATCGACCTCCCGGGAGGCCTCAGTTTCCAGCCTGCCCAGCTCGCCATCACCTCCGGTATCCTCCTGATTGCGTGGCTCTTACAGGATCTCCCCCGTCTCGGCCGCTTGATCCCGAAAGTCGGCTGGATCCTGGAAGAACCGACGGTGAAAGTAGGCCTGATCGGCCTGCTGACGGGCGTCCCTTTCCTGATCGTGGTGGCGATGGGCGACATGGGATCCGCGCTGGTGTGGATCCCGCTGGCGGTGGTCTGCCTGTTGGTAAGCGGCGTGCCTTTCCGCTATATGACCTGCATGGCGCTGCTGGGGGCGGCGATCCTCCCGATCGTCTATTACATCGTGCTGCCCCAGGTTTCGGAACGCGGCACGGCGCGTATCGAGCTCTTCTTCGACATGGTGCAGGGGAAGGAGGTGGACACCAGCGGTGCCGCCTGGGCTCCTCACCACATCGAGGTCGCCATCGGGAAATCCGGGTGGAGCGGAGTGGGTTGGAATGCCGACGAGAACAAGGGCTCCCTCCACGACAAGAAGTTCATCCCTTGGAAGACCGCCCACAACGACTTCATTTTCCCCGTGGTGGCGGAGGAACAAGGCTTCCGCGGCAGCATCCTGATGCTCACCTCCTTTGCCCTCCTGCTGGTCATGTGCCTCTTCATCGGCACCTACGCGCGGGATCCGATGGGGCGGCTGCTCGTGGGCGGCGTGGTAGCCCTGTTTTTCGCGCACATCTTTGAAAACATCGGCATGTGCATCCGCCTAATGCCCATCACGGGTATCCCCCTGCCGCTCATCAGCTACTCCGGCACCTTCGTGGTGATGTGCATGTTCCTGCTGGGGCTGGTGCAGAGCGTGTGGGTGCACCGGGACGTGCAGTACGTGCCCGCCGAGGAAAAGAAGCCGGAGCCGCTGGTCAACGTTCCAGCGCGTTCCACGCGTTGATTCCGCCGGTGATATTCACCGCGCCGGAAATGCCCGCCTCGCGGAGAAGCTTCACCGCCCGGGAAGAGCGGCCGCCCGAGCGGCAGTGGACGAAGATTTCGCGATCGGCCGGGATCTCCGCAAGGCGCTCCGGGAGCTCCGGGAGCGGGATCATGCGGGCACCGGGAATGACGCCCTCCGCCTCCTCTTCAGGCTGACGCACGTCCAGAACGAAGGGACCCTCCCCGGCATCGATGCGGGCGGCGAGATCTCCGGCGGAAATGGCAGGAACGTCCGTGGCGGGCACGGAGCAGGAGGCGGAAGCGTTGGTTTCAGGATTCATAACGGTATCAATGGAAGGTGCGTCCCCGCAGAGCCGGCAGGCCGGATCGCGGCGCAGGCGCAAACTGCGGAAAGTGGTGGCGAGCGCGTCGTAGCACAGCAGCTTGCCCAGAGGCGGATCGCCGATGCCGAGCAGCAGCTTGATCGTTTCCATCGCCTGGAGCGAGCCGATCACGCCGGGCAGCACGCCCAGCACGCCCGCTTCCTCGCAGGACGGCGCGGCACCCGGCGCAGGCAGCGAGGGCAGCATGCAGCGGTAGCACGGCCCGCCGAGATGGGGGGCGAAAACCGTGACCTGCCCGTCGAAACGGAAGATCGAGCCGTACACGCACGGCTTCTTCAGGAAAAAGCATGCGTCATTGGAGAGGAAGCGCGTCGGGAAATTGTCGCAGCCATCCAGCACCACGTCGTAGCGAGAGACGAGCTCCATCGCGTTCTCCGGCGTGAAGCGGACCGGCAGGAGCTCCAGCTCGACATGAGGATTCACCTCGCGCAGGCGGGCGGCGGCGCTCTCCAGCTTCGATTTTCCCACCCACGATTCGCCGTGGAGGATCTGGCGCTGGAGATTTGATCGGTCCACCGTGTCGGGATCGATCAAGCCGATCCTGCCGACTCCGGCGGCCGCCAGATAAAGGGCGGCCGGAGAGCCGAGACCGCCGGTCCCGATCATCAGGACGGAAGAAGCCTTCAGCTTCCGCTGGCCCTGCTCCCCCACCCCCGGCACCGAAAGATGGCGGGCATAGCGGCGGATTTCCTCCGGAGAAAGGGCGGGCAGCTCGGGCATCGCGGCGGGAACCTAGCTGGCCCCGCGCCGATGGCAACCGCCAGGAATATCAGGCAATGCGCACCCGCGGCTTAACGTCTATTGCGCCGTCGCCTTCAGCCGCAGGAAGAGCCTGGGATTTCCGGTTACGGGGACGCTGAAGGCGTGCTCGGGCAGTTCGCCCGTATTCGTCACCGGCAGCCAACTGTCCGGCTGGAGTGTGCTGCTCCACTCCGCGCCGTGGAGCATGCCGGCGATGCCCTCGGGGGGAGTGAAGCGGATGGCGAATTGGTCCCCGATGCGCTCCGCCACGGGCAACTGCCCGATGCTGCTTTGCTTCGGATCCAAGCCGAAGGCGAACTCGATGAGGTTCACGATTCCGTCCTTGTCGTAGTCATTCCCATCCGCGCCGTCGCCGATGTCAGAGTCGCTGCCGAAATGAGCTTGCCGCCAGTCCGCGAGCGTCATCCCGGTGCGCTGGACGATGAAGCTGACCTGCGCCAGGCGATCCGTGCCGAAGGGCGTCTGCGTCAGGAGTTCCATGGTCCAGACCCCATCCGAGTCGAAGTTCGGGCCGTAGTTGGCGACGCTAATGGTGCGGTTGACCGGGACCGAGCCGTCGATCGCGACGCTGGAGCCGGGAATCATGGTGCCCGTGACGCCGGTCTGAGCACTCCCCTTATAAATCTGAGCCCACGTCGTCGAGCTGGGGTAGAGATCATTAACTTGGAAGGTCACCTGCGGCACGCTCGCGCCGATGACCTGCCCTTGGCCGATGCCGCTGATGGCGGCATCGGCCACCGGCCATACTTGGACGAGCCCCGAGTCGAGTATGGACGCGGCTGCCCAATAGTCATCCTTCGAACAGATGGTGAAGCGTTCTTCGCCCCGAACCTTTGCAGGAGTCGTGCCCGGGATCGCACTGGAGGGGATGGAGACGGTGATCATGCCATTGGACGTGATCTCGGCGCGGGAGACAAGGGTGGCCAAGGAGCGATCCAGCGGATCTCCCGTGCCGGTCGCCCCGTAAGATTGCACCTGTCGGAACAGCGTAACGCTTTTCGAGCTCTCCGGAGCCTGGGGGTCGGAAAGGAGACCCTGGACATCGACGTCCACGAGAATCGGTCGGTCGGCACGGGTTCTCGGTAGCGGGAGGTAGGGATCTTCCGTACGAATGGTCACCCCGACGGTAGGCAGGTAGTGCCCGACGGTGATCGTATCCAGCAGGTAAGAAGAGGGCGGGGATGTCGAGAGGACCGCCCAGAATTCAAACGTGCTGCCGCCAGGATCGACGGAAAGCGCAGATGATTGCTCTCCGTGGTCTGGCACTTGAATATCCATTTCGATCAAATACGGCAATTGCACCTGCCGGATGAAAAACACGTAGTCGGCGGAAGGAGGACTCTCCGGAAGAATGGCGGACCATGTTAAAGTGGGGTGGCTGCCGGGCCCGGTCATGGACGGTGTCACGGTGATTTTCCCGACCGGAAAAGGTGGTGGGGCCGGCGTGGGGGGTGCGGATCGCCCGGGCAGCGACAGAGCAAGAAAAAGGAATGCCATCAGCACCCACACCACGTGTGGGGCAGGATTACGAATGCTCGTGACGATCGGGCGATTCGCCAGCGGAAGGGAGATTGACATGCAGGGTGCCGGTGAGGGTTGGAGGTTAACATATAATATCTCCGTTGTAAATGGATTGCCGGGCGTGCTCCACATCAGGCGCATGCCAGGCATGTCCGATCGAGGTGCAGGGAGCCTTCCGCGCCTGGTTCTCTGACCTCTTCTCCTATTTCTTCCCTTTTATCTCTCTCCTTGACCCCCGCCGTCTTCCGGGAAGTGAATGAAGGTATGGCCGAAGTCCAATCCACCTTTTCCCTGCGCCGGGGTGATGCCGCGCCGGGTTTCCAATTGCCCGATCCTGCGGGGAAGCTTCACGAACTCCACCAGTTGCGCGGGAACTCCGGCTTGCTGCTGGTCTTCGCCTGCAACCACTGCCCGTATGTGATCCATCTGGCCGACGCGCTGGGTGCGCTCGCCGCGGAGATCGAGTCGGAAGGCATCGCCACGGTGGCCATCAGCTCGAACGACATCGAGAAATACCCCGCCGATGCGCCGGAGCACATGGCGACCTTCGCTGCGAATCACGGCTGGAATTTCCCCTACCTCTTCGATGAAACGCAGGAGGTGGCGAAGGCTTACGGGGCGGCGTGCACGCCGGATTTCTTCCTCTTCGACCACGAGCTGCGGCTCTATTACGCCGGACAATTCGACAGCACCCGGCCGAAGAGCGGGGCGATCCCCAGTGGCGACGACCTGCGCGCCGCCGCCAAATCGATGCTCGCCGGAGAGGAGCCGGCGGCGCGCAGCTACCCTAGCAGCGGCTGCAATATCAAATGGAAAACTGGCAGCGAACCGCCCTATTTCCACTAAAAGCTTTCGCTTTTTGCCATTGCGGCTCCACCGGGGTCTCGGCTAACACCTTCCTCCATGCCAGCCCTGCCTCCCGTCTTCGCGGTGCAACTCCAGACCGTCGATTGGGTGATCCTGATTGCATCGGTCGCGATCTGTTTCATCCCGGCGATCCTTTACGCCCGGAAGTCGGGGGAGAGCGTTTCGGAGTTCTTCACCTCCGGCCAGTCGGTTCCCTGGTGGCTGATCGGCATCTCGATGGTCGCTACCACCTTTTCGACCGATACGCCGAATTTCGTGACCAACCTGATCCGGAAAGAAGGCGTCTCCTCGAATTGGCAGTGGTGGGCCTTCGCGCTCACGGGGATGAGCACCGTCTTCTTTTTCGCCCGCCTGTGGCGCCGCTCCGGGGTGTTGACCGACCTCGAGTTTTACGAACTGCGCTACAGCGGCCGGGCGGCCAAGGCGGTGCGCGGATTCCGGGCGGTGTATCTCGGCCTCTTTTTCAACTGCATTATCATGGCCTCGGTGAACCTGGCGGCCACGAAGATCTCCGGGATCCTGTTCGGCTTCGAGAAATGGGAAACGCTGGCGTTTTGCGCGGTCATCAATATCGCCTTCGCAGCGACCTCCGGCCTATGGGGCGTGCTGGTGATCGACATGATCCAGTTTGGCATCGCCATGACGGGTGCCTTCGCACTGGCCTACTTCAGCTTGAGCCAGCCGGAAGTGGGGGGCATGGACGGCCTGATTACCAAGCTCTCGGCCACCTCGCCGCAGACGCTTTCCTTCTTCCCCGCGTCCGATAGCAGCCTCTTGTGGAGTGTCTTGTTGATACCCCTGCTCGTCGGGTGGTGGGCGAACTGGTACCCCGGCGCGGAACCGGGAGGCGGCAGCTACATCGCCCAGCGCATGCTGGCAGCGAAGTCGGAGCGGGACGCGCTCGGGGGCACGCTTTTCTTCAACTTCGCGCACTACGTCCTGCGTCCCTGGCCGTGGATCCTCGTGGGGCTCTGCTCGATGCTGGTTTACCCGGAGCTCTCCGACATCAAGAAGACCTTCCCGAACCTGCCGGACGGGCTGCTGGGCCATGACATCGCCTACCCGGCGATGATGAAATTCCTGCCGGCGGGGTGGCTGGGCCTGATGGTAGCGGGGCTTCTGGCCGCCTACGTCTCCACCATCATCACCCACCTGAACTGGGGAACTTCCTATCTCGTGCACGATTTCTACCAGCGCTTCATCAAGCCCGGGAAGACGGACAAGCACTACGTGGCCGTCGGCCGCCTGATGACCGTGGTGCTGATGCTCATCGCCGGCGCGATCACGCTGTGGCTCGAGACCGCGGAGCAGAATTTCAAGCTGATCCTCCAGATCGGCGCGGGCACGGGATCGCTCTACCTATTCCGCTGGTTCTGGTGGCGGATCAACGCCGTGAGCGAGGTGACCGCGATGGTGGCGTCCTTCGCGGTCGCGGTGATCTTCCAAATCCTCGCCAGGCCCTATTCCAACGCGACGGAGCTGCCTTGGTTCATCGAGCACCAGCTTCCGCTGGGCGTGGGCATCACCACGCTTGCGTGGGTGCTCGCCACCTTCCTGAGCAAACCGACGGACGCGGCGACCCTGCATGCATTCTACCGCAAGGTGCGGCCCGCGGGGCCGGGCTGGGCGAAGATCCGCGAGGAAAGCGGGCTGCCGGCCTCCCCCGACAGCCTGCCGATGGCCCTGCTGGGAACGATCCTGGGCGTGACCGCGATCTGGACCGGGCTTTTTGCCACCGGCAGCTTCATCTACGGAAAGACCAGCCAAGGTGCGCTCCTCGGCGCCATCTTCCTCGCTTCCTCCGCGGCCCTGCTTTCCTTGGTCCGCCGGCTCTGGGCGAAAGAAGCGTGACGCGAAATCCGCGAATGACTTGGCAAAGCGGGTCCGATCCGTGCTAGGGTCGGGCGGAATGGACGCACTGATTCATCATCTGGAACGGAAGGAGGAGCTCTCGCCGCGGGAAATCACCGTGGCGGCGGAGCTGCTGCTGGATCCCGCCGCCCCGGACGAGAAGAAGGCCGCGCTGCTGGAGCATCTTTCGATCAAGGGCGAGACCCCCGCGGAAATCGCGGGCTTCATCGAGGCTTTCCTGGAGCACGCCGTCGATCCTCATGTCGGCCTGCTGGATCTGGAAGGACCGACCATCGACGTTTGCGGCACGGGCGGGGACAAGCTCAACCTTTTCAATGTCTCCACCACCGCGATGTTCGTGGTGGCGGCAACGGGCGCGGTGGTGCTGAAGCACGGCAACCGCGGGATCACCTCGAAGAGCGGCGGCGCGGACGTGCTGGAGGCGCTGGGCATCCGCATCGACCTCCCGGCGGAGGGCTTCCGCGATTGCCTGGAAAAAGCGGGCGTGGGGTTCCTTTTCGCACCCGCGTATCACCCCGCTTTCAAGGCGGTGGCCAATGTCCGCAAGCAACTTGCGGAAAGAGGCGTGCGCACGATTTTCAACAAGATCGGCCCGCTGATGAATCCTGCCAAGCCGCAGTGCCAGCTCGTGGGAGTCTTCGACCGCGAGATGTGCCCCGCCTTCGCGGAAATCCTGCAACGCCTGGGCCGCGAGAGCGCGTGGGCGGTGCACGGCACCACGGGCGACGGGCGCTCGGTGGACGAACTGAGCCTTCTCGGCTCCACGCGGATCTGCAAAGCGGGGCTTTATCAGGATCTCGAAGACGAGGAAGTGCGTCCGCGGGATTTCGGGATGAAGCATGCCGAGGTGGAGGATCTGCAAGGCGGCGATGCGGAGGTGAACGCCGCGATCCTGGAGGCGATCCTTTCCGGCAAGGACAGCGGCCCGAAGCGGGACATGGTGTTGCTCAATGCCGGTGCCGCGATCGCTTGCTGCGGGCTGGCCGATGACATCGGGGACGGTATCGAGATCTCGCGGCGGCTCATCGACGACGGGAGCGCGCTCGACCGCCTGCGCCTGCTGCAGGACGCTGCGAAGCGCAAGTGAACGGCCTTCAGCCCAGCCATTCGAGGATGGCTGCCGCTGTCTTCTCGGAAATGCCCGGCAGCGCGGCAATCTCCCCGGCGCTGGCTTTCCGGATGCGTTCCACGCTGCCGAATTTCTCCAGCAGCGCCTGCTTCTTTCGTGGCGAAACCGCCGGGCAATCGTCTAACAAGCTCTCCTTCATCCGCCGCCGGTAAAGCAAGGCATTGTAGCCGTTGGCGAAGCGGTGGGCTTCATCGCGGATGCGCTGGAGGAGTTTCAGGGCGCCGCGATCATGCGGGATGAGCAAGGGGTCGCTCTCACCGGGGAAGAAAACTTCCTCCCGTTGCTTGGCGAGGCCGATCACCGGGAGATCGTACAGGCCCAGGTTCCGCAGCTCCCGTACGGCCATCGAAAGCTGCCCTTTGCCGCCATCGACGATCACCAGGTCCGGCAGCACGATCTTGGCGCGCCCCTCTTTGGCAAGCCGGCGCTGCATCTCCACGGGATCTTCCTGCGACTCCGCGTAGTCGGGATTTGCCGCCGCGTTTTCCCCGAGGATCCGGGAGTAGCGGCGGCGGATCACTTCCGCCATCGAGGCGAAGTCGTCCTGCCCCGCCACCGTGCGGATGCGGTAGCGGCGGTAGTTCTGATTGTCGGGCCTGCCGTCGGTGAAGCGCACCATCGAGGCCACGATGTGGTTCGAGGAGACGTTGGAGATATCGAAGCACTCCATCACCCGCGGCGGCCCTTGCAGGCCCAGCACCTCGCCGAGATCCGCGAGATCCTCCGTGGGCTTCACGGTGGTGGGCACCCCGCGCCCGCGGGTGAACTGGCGGGTGGGATTGAGGGTCTTGCGGAGATTGTCCACCACGTCGCGGAGCAGCGCGGCCTTTTCAAAGTCAAGGCGCTCGGCGGCTTTCGCCATATCGGCTTCCAGATCCTGGAAAATCTCGCGCCTGCCCTTTCCTTCCAGCACTTGGCAGGCCTCGTCGATCCGGCGCAGGTAGTCCTCCCGCGTGATGCGGAGGATGCAGGGCGCGGAACAATTCCGGATGATATCCGCGTTGCAGTGGCGGTAGTCGTTGTCGCCGGGATTGAGCGGGCGGCACGCACGCAGCCCGAACTTCCGGTTCAGCCAGGAAATCGTGGCCCGCAGGGCCCCGGAGTGGGCGAAGGGGCCGAAGTAGCGCGCGCCGTCGTCCTTTTTCATCCGCGTGAGGACAAAGCGCGGCCAAGGCTCCGAGGGCTGGATTTTCACCAGCAGGAAGCGCTTGTCATCGCGGAAGGCGACATTGTAGCGCGGGCGGTAGTCCTTGATCAGCTTGCCCTCCAGCAGGAGCGCCTCGGCCTCGTTGCGGACGAGATGGAACTCGAAATCGACGATGGTGTCGATCAGCGCCCGGGTTTTGAGATCGGCGCGGGTTTTCCGGGAGGCCAGGAAATACGAGGACATGCGCTTGCGTAGATCCCGTGCCTTGCCGACGTAGATGATCGAGCCGAGACGGTCCTTCATCAGGTACACGCCGGGCTGGTGAGGAACCGTCCTCAATTTCTCCTTCAGTCCCGCGGCAGCCACACAGCGAATGGATATCCTGAAGAGGATGACCGCAAGCGGAGAGCTGCGGGATGCGGGGGAACACGGGGTGCGCTCCCCGCTATCGAAACGAACCCGAAGAACCGGAAAATGACCACCAGAAGCAGCTACGATCCTCCGGCCGCCTCCCCTCCCCGCCCACCGGGCTTGCTTCGCGGGTACAGGCCGTTAAGCTCCCGGAACTTTCTCATGACGTGGCGCACGATTTTTCCGATGGGGGCGGTGTTTTTGCCGGCCCTCGCGATGGCACAGGATGAGGCCGCGCCCGCGAAGCAGGAGGTCGATCTGATGCACCTCTTCGAGGCCGGCGGCGTCATGATGCCCGCGCTGGCAGTCCTTTCCGTCCTCACGGTGGTGCTGATTCTCCTCTATTTCCTGCTGTTGCGGCGGAATGCGGTGGTGAGCGACCGCTTCATGAACAACGCCGAGGCGCTGATCCGGCGGAATGATTTCCTGGGCTTGATCAGCTATTGCCACCGGCGGAACGAATCGATGGCCCGGATCACCCAGCGCGCGCTGGAGTTCATGACCAAGAACAGCGGCGCCACCTTCGCGGAAGTCCGGGACGTGGCGGAGGCCGAGGGCTCGCGGCAGGCCAGCATGTTGACGACGCGGGTGGCTTACCTGGCGGACATCGGGGCGATCGCGCCCATGGTGGGGCTGCTGGGAACGGTGATCGGGATGATCAAATCTTTCCTCCACGTCTCGGGCGGGGGCTTCCAAGGAGCACGGCAGATGGCTTTCGCAGGCGGAGTTTCCGAGGCGCTGATCGCGACGGCCGCGGGCTTGGGAATCGCCTTGCCCGCGCTGGTGTTCTACGCGTTTTTCCGGGGCAAGGTGCAGAAGCTCATCTCGGACCTCGAAGGAGCGTCCACGCATCTGATCGCCATCCTGCGGGCACAGGTGGACCGTCATGCGGGCCAGCAAGCCGGAGCCCCGGCACGGCGTGCCGTCCGGGAAGACTATCCGATGCCCGTCCCGTCCCACCTGACCGAGGACCGCCCGGACCTCCATGGGATTTGAGCGCCGATGAAATTCCGCAACCATAAGCTGCCTCCGGCGGAGCTGCAATTGGCGCCGATGCTCGACGTGGTGTTCCAGTTGCTCATCTTCTTCCTGGTGGCTTTCGAGTTCCAGCGCTCGGAGCTCGACATGAAGGTGCAAGTGCCGAGCGCCCAGGAGGGGGCGGATCCGAAACGGGCGCGCGGCGAAATCATCGTGAACGTGCGCGAGAATGGCGAAGTGGTGGTGGAAAACCAGACGATGACCCAGCAGCAGCTTCGCGAAAAGCTGACGGCCATCGCCAAACAGCACGAGAACCAGCCGATCCGCCTGCGCGGGGACGCGAAGTGCGAGTATCAAACGATCGTGGAGGTCATCGATACCTGCCAGAAAGCGGGAATCTGGAACATTTCCTTTGCCACGCAACGCTCCAAGGAGTGAAGGGCGGTAGCACGGATTCCGGTGCCAAACCGTGCCTTGGCAAACCCCGACGCTTACGCGACACTCCGCCTGCCGTGAAGATCCGCATTCTCCTTTGCCTTGCAGCCGCAGGATCCCTGCTTGCCCAGGAAGCCCCGCCGCGGGCGGAGCCGGCCGATCCCGCGATGCAGCCGAATCCCGGCGAGGATTGGTACCAGCACGGAAGGAATCTCTACGAGTCCGCGAAATCCGCGGCCAACCCGGATCAGAAATTCGACCTCTACGCCCGCGCGATCGACGTTTTCACCCGCTATCTGGGGCAATTTTCCGATCACCGGAATGCGGAGGCGGCCTACTGGTATCTCGGGGAAAGCTACTATGCCTCGGGCCGGGTGGACGATGCCAAGCGCTGCTATCACGGCCTGATCAACCGGCGGAACAAGAGCCGATATGCGAGCGCCGCGGCGAATCGCCTGGCCGTCGATCATTATCAGAACCGCCAGTACGCGCTGGCGGCGCCCCTGTTTGAAAAAATGGCCGAGCTCGCCGAGGTGCCGGAGCACCGCTTCCGCGGGCTGTACTACGCCGCCGTGGCCTACGAGGCGCAGGGGCGCACCCGCGAAGCCACGGAATTCTACCGCAAGGTGCTCGCCGAAGGAGACGGGAATCCCTTCCTTCACCAGAGCCAAGCCGGCCTGGGACGCCTGCTCGCCCGGGCGCAGAAGCTCGAGGAAGCCCTGCCGCTGCTCGACAAGGTGGCCATGTCGCGCAGCGCGCCGGAGATCCGGGGCCCCGCGGCCGTGGAGGCGGGAATGGTGGCTGCCAAGATGGGCAACAACGAGCTCTCCGACAAATACCTCATGCTGGTGCTCGGCACTCCAGGCATGGAGAAATACAAGCCGGACGCCCAATATGCCCTGATGGCCTCGCGCTTCGACCGCAAGGACTACAAGGCCGTGGCGGAGATTTTCCGCCGGAGCGAGGAAAAGTCCGAAGGCGAACAGGAGGCCCGCCGCCTGATGCTGGCCGCGAAGTCGTACATGGCCCTGCAGAAGAACGTGGAGGCGCTGGAACTCTTCCGCGAGGTCGAGAAGCTGATGCTTCCGAACAACATCCACGCCTTTGAAGCGAACTACCTGCGCCTGATGTGCTTCTATCGCATCGAGGGGCGTCACGTGCCGGAGCAAGTGGATGCTTTCCTCGATCTCTATCAGAAAAACCGCCCGCGGGACCCGAAGATCCACACCGCGCTCCTGATGAAAGCGGAAACGCTGATGGACGCGAAGAAGGCGGCCGAAGCGGCCAAGGTTTACAACGAGATCGACGCCAGCCTGATCTCTCCGGAGAACCGAGCGGGGCTCTTTTTCAAGCGGGGATGGTGCCTGCTGGCAGCGGAGGATCCTCAAGGCGCGATCGCTTCCTTCAGTGAATTCATCAAGAGCTATCCGGACGACCCGCGGGTACCGGAAGCCCTGATCCAGCGCGCGCAGGCTTATTCAAACGGCGGCGATCCGGCGAAGGCGATCAGCGATTACGACCAGATCATCGCGCGGGACACCAAGGAAGAGTACAAGGCGGTGGCGTACCTGGCATCGGCCGATCTGGCCAAGCAGCAGGGAGACCTCCAGAACATGATCTCCCGCTATCAGGCATTCCTTCAGAAGATCCCGCAGCCGGGCAAGGCGCGGGAGGCCAAGGCGAATTACTGGCTGGCCTGGGGCCTGATGAAGTCCAACGCGGTGAAAGAGGCCCTGCCCTACGCCGAAACCGCCCGGAAGCTGGATCCGAAGCTGTATGGGAAGAACGCGAGCATCCTCATCAACATGGGGAACTGGAGCGTTCAAAATCCCGAGGCCACCTGCGACGAGATCGACCGCGGGATCCGGGACGGCTTTGCCAGCGAGCTGCCGGACCAGCTCATCGACTGGGCGGCGATGCAGGCTTATAGCGCCAATCGCTTCGGCCAATCCGCGCGTTTCTACAAGCTCATCGCGGACGAGGACGATCCGCGGGTCACGCCGAAGGAAACCTGGCGCTATCTCGGCAAGGCCCTGCTGAAGGACGGCAAGCCGCAGGAAGCGCTGGGACCCATCAACCACGCCCTCGCCGTGGAGGACAACGCCTTCTGGAAAACCGACGGCTTGCTGGACAAGGCCAAGGCGCTTCTGGCGCTGGGCCGCCTGGACGAAGCGGCCAAGGTCGCAGGCGAGTGCCAGGATCTCAAACCCCAGGGCCGGGTGAACTCCGAGATCCGCATGGTGGAAGGCGACATCTGGATGAAGCGGAACGATCCAGCAAAGGCCGCCGGTGCCTACGTGGCCCCCGCCACCCTGCTGCTGGACGAGAACGACCGGGTCCTCCGGCCGCTGGCCATGTGGAAGTATGAAAAGGCGCTCGCGGCGAAAGGTGACACGGCCGACGCCGAAAAAATCCGCAACGAAAGGGTGACCAAGTACCCTGACTGGAAAGAGCCGGCGGAATAGCAGGACGCCTTCCGGAAAGGCGGGAGCGATAGCGACCCTGCCCGGGACGGCCCGGCCAGCGTTTGCCGATTGCACTGCGTTCTCCCCGGCCGCCGGCGGGAACGGCGGCATCCGGCCTCGCCGCTGCCTCCGCCTCCCGTTTCAGCTTGTCAGTTAGAGAGGATGGATCATGTTGTAGGAGACCAAACCCCATCGACATTAACGTGCAGAATTTCCTGACCGACCACGGCATCGGAACCTCCCTGATCTTCGGTGCCTTCGGACTCGCCGCCGCCGTTTACTTGATTCGGATCGTCCTCGCAGCACCTGCAGGGAATTCACGCATGGAAGAGATCGCCAAGGCCGTTCTCGACGGCGCGAAGGCATATCTTCACCGGCAACTCATCACCATCTCCGTGATCGCCGGGCTGCTTCTGATCGCCGTTTTCTGGCTGCGCGGGTGGGAGACGGCGCTGGGCTTCGTGCTGGGTGCGGTATGCTCGCTGGCGGCGGGATACATCGGGATGATGGTGGCGGTCCGGGCGAACGTCCGCACCGCCCAGGCAGCGTCGGTCGGATATCATCCCGCGCTACGCGTCGCTTTCAACGGCGGCGCGGTCACGGGATTGCTGGTCGTGGCGCTCGGGCTGCTTTCGGTGGGGGTATTTTTCCTCCTCATCCGGGAGATCTCCGGCAATACGCGGGTGGCGGTGGACTCGCTGGTCGGTCTCGCGCTCGGTAGCTCGCTCATCAGCGTCTTCGCGCGGCTCGGCGGAGGCATCTATACGAAGGCCGCGGATGTCGGAGCCGATCTCGTCGGCAAGATCGAGCAGAACCTGCAAGAAGACGATCCCCGGAATCCCGCCACCATCGCCGACAACGTGGGAGACAACGTGGGAGACTGCGCGGGCATGGCCGCTGACGTTTTCGAAACCTACGCCGTGAGCCTGATCGGCGGTGTCCTCGTGGGCTATCTAACAGCCGCAGGCGCGGGCATGCAGCCGCTGGTTTACCCCTTTCTCATCTGCGGCATTTCGATCGTGGGTGCGCTGCTCGGCATCCTCTTCGTGAATGTCGCCCGCATCCCCGCCACGGCCGCGCTGGTGGGAGGAGTGGCGATCAGCGGGATCGTCTCCGCCATCCTGCTCTGGCCCCTCACGTCCACGATTTTCCCCCAGCCGGTCTCGTTCGCGGGCCGGGAAGCGGGAGCCTCGCAGCTCTACCACTGCGTGCTCGTCGGGATCGGCCTTACTTTCGCCACCGTCATCATCACGAACTACTTCACCTCCACCGCCCATCGCCCGGTGCGGCGGCTCGCGAGGGCGTGCGAAACCGGCCACGCGACGAACATCATCGCGGGCATCAGCACCGGCCACCATGCCACGCTGCTGCCGGTTCTCTGCATCGCCGGATCCATCTGGTACTGCCATTCCGAAGCGGGCCTTTACGGCATCGCGATCGCGGTGGTGAGCATGCTCAGCCTTTCCGGCATCATCATCTCGCTCGATGCCTTCGGCCCCATCACCGACAATGCCGGCGGCATCGCCGTGATGAGCAATCTCGACCCGTCCGTGCGCGAGATCACCGACCAGCTCGACGCGGTGGGCAATACGATGAAAGCGGTGACCAAGGGGTACGCGATCGCTTCGGCCGGTCTGGCGGCGATGGTGCTCTTCGGCTCGTACGTGGAGGAACTGAAGGTGCATCTGAGGCAGGATTTCACCTTCGACCTGATGGATCCGCGGGTCATCATCGGGCTCTTCATCGGCGGGCTTCTCCCCTTCATCTTCACGGCGTACGCCATGGACGCGGTGGGTACTGCGGCGGGTGCCGTGGTGAAGGAGGTGCGCCGCCAGCTCAAGGCCTATCCCGGAATCCTGGACGGCACCCATAAGCCGGAGTACGGGCAATGCGTGGACATCGTGACGAAGGCCGCGCTACGGCAGATGATCCTTCCCGCTCTCTTGCCCCTCGTCTTTGTCATCGCCGTCGCCAAGATCCCGCAGCTCGGCCATATCGCCCTCGGCGGCGTGCTCGTCGGCACCATCGTCACCGGCCTGTTTCTCGGCATTGCCATGACTTCGTCCGGCGGTGCCTGGGATAACGCGAAGAAATACATCGAGGACGGAAACCACGGCGGCAAGGGGACCATCGCCCACCGCGCGAGCGTCACCGGCGACACCGTGGGAGATCCCTACAAGGACACCGCGGGCCCGGCCGTGAATCCGATGATCAAAGTGGTGAACATCCTCGCGATTTTGATCATTCCGATCCTCTTTGCGTAAGATTCGCGCATCTTGTACGCGGTAAACGGCTTGCAACTGCCGAAAGCACGGCCCGGAGATGCGATAGGAAATTCCCTTACGACATTCTGCGGCATGCCCCTTGCATACCCCGTGCCGATGGGCTTCTTTCGGGCTTCCGAAACAGATGCCGTCCCGCACCATCGCCGTCGCACAGGTCTCCCGCGCCCGCTCTCTCCATGACAAGCGGCCTTACCATGTCGCGGTCTTTTTCACCTTGATCCACTATCTTTGCCTTATCGCGCTGCTGACTTGCGGGGTGATACTGGCCCTCAATCCGGTACCGGGATCGGTGCAGATCCTCATGGTGTCCTTGCTCGCCTGCATCGTCTCCTGGCTGGTGGCATTCTTCAGGCGGCGCTCGGTGCGCTGCCCGCTGTGCAAGGGGACGCCGCTTCTCGACGGCGGTGCGTCGAAGCACGCCAAGGCTTTCCGTTTGCCTCCGCTCAACCACGGCAATACGGCCGTCCTCGGCATCCTCTTCCTCCAGCGCTTCCGCTGCATGTACTGCGGCACGCCTTACGACATGCTGAAAAAGTCCTCCCAGCTGCGCTAGCGGAGGCACGGATCCCGGACCCTCGCCCCGCACCTAACCCAGGCGATCGAGCAGCTTCTTGTGGATGCCGCCGAAGCCGCCGTTGCTGAGGACCGCCACCACGTCGCCCGGCTTCGCCTCCCCCACCACGGTATCCACGATCTCATCCACCGTGTGGATGTAGCGCCCGTGCCCGCCGTGCCGGCTGATATCGGCGGCCAGCCGGTCGGGATCGAGCCGGTCGTTCTCGGGGATCTTGTGAAGATCGGGAACCTCGGCGACAACGGCGTGATCCGCCAAGGCCAGGGCTTCGGCCAATTCGCCTTGGAACACCGCCCGGCGGGTCGTGTTCGACCGGGGCTCGAAAAGGATCCACAGGCGGCTGCCGTTGTAGCGCTGGCGCAGGCTTCCCACGGCATATTTGATGGCGGTGGGATGGTGCGCGAAGTCGTCGATCACTTTCACGCCCCCGGCTTCGCCCCGCAGTTCCTGGCGCCGCGCAACGCCGTCGAAGCTCTCCAGCCCCTGCCGGATTTCCTCGGGCGCCAGGCCGGCGAAAAGGGCGGACGCCACCGCCATCGCGGCATTGCGCACGTTGAACTCCCCCGTCATGCGCAGCGAGTAGCGTTCCCCGCAGAGGGTGAATGAACTACGATCCGCCTCGTAGCTCACTTCCGTGATGCGGGACTCGTTGCCCTCGCCGAGGCCGACCGTCCGCACCGGGCACGGAGCCTTGTCGGCGACGGTAAGGCAGTTCGGGTCGTCGCCATTGATGATGGCGAGGCCGGTCTTCGGCACCACGTTCAGCAAGCGTTTGAAGGTCAGCTTGATCTCGTCCAGATTGGCGTAGATGTCCGCGTGGTCGTATTCGATGTTGTTCACCACCACCACCTCCGGGAGGTAGTGCAGGAACTTCGAACGTTTGTCGAAAAAGGCGGTGTCGTACTCGTCCCCTTCCAGCACGTTGAATTCGGAGTCGGTGAAATTGGCACCGCGGCCGAGATTCTTCGGCAAGCCGCCGATCATCCAGCCGGGATCGCGCCCGGCGGAAATGAAGATCCACGCGAGCATGGAGCTGGTGGTGGTTTTCCCGTGCGTACCGCTCACCACGTAGTTCCGCTTCCCGCGCAGGAAGTGCTCTTTCATCACCTCCGGCAGGGATTGATAGAGCAGGCGGCGGGACAGCGCGGCCTCCGCCTCCTCGTTGCCGCGGCTGATCGCGTTCCCGATCACGATGACATCCGCCCCGGCCGGCAGATTCGCGGCGTGGTAGCCTTCGGAAATCCCGATCCCCTCGTTGCGCAGGAAATCCGACATCGGCGGATAGACGTTCGTATCGGAGCCGGTGACGGTGAAGCCCTTGCGCTTCATCGCCACGGCGACGGCTCCCATGGCGGTCCCGCAGACCCCGGTGAAATGGAAATGCTTTTTCTCGGACATGAAAAGGGGTTTCAGAAAACGAAGGAGCGATTCACCGCCAAGGCGCCGGAAAGGCCAAGTTTCTAACCAAAATAAAACCTACGTCGCTTTCGTGCCGGACATTTCCGGCGTGCGGGTGAAGACGAGCCTCCGGCGTGTCCATCCGCTCAGAAAGTAGGCGCGGCCACGGTGGCGTTTTCCCGTTCCTCGCTGCGGCGGCGCAAGATGCGGTCGGCGATCTCCCGCACCATCTCGGTGAGGAGCAGCCACAGGTGGGAACCCTGGCGGTAGTCCGCCGGGGCGATGTGCTTGACCCGCCCGGCGTGGGTGGAGAGCTGGAAGCACTTCCGGAAACTGCGGCCGGTTTCGTCGTCGGGATTGTACACGGCAATGCCGTGCCCGCCGTTCTTGTTCATCACGGTGAAGCAGGGCACGTCGGTCGGGCCGTCCCCGACGTACACCATGTTCTCGAAGGGGATCGGCCTCTGGTCGGGCGGCATGTGATCGTTCACGTCCTGCGCGTAATCGAGCATCCCCTTGTTGATCCGGAAGAGGAACTGCGTCTTGGTGGTGTGGGAAATGGCCCGCTTCGGGAAACTGATGTGGCCTCGGGAGTCTTCGCCGAATTCACACCCGAAGAGGGCCTTCACCTTGTTCTTGAGGCGGCTACCATCGAGCAGCGCCTTGAGGCCGGAGGAAACGATGTAAAACTCCATCCGGATCCCGGCGACCTCGTGGTCGTGGCCCAGACAGGCTCCAGGCAGCATGTCGAAAATTTCGGGCACCCCCGGATAGAAGCGAAGGCCCGCGCCAAGGGAAGCGAGGCGCGCGTTCGACACCTGATCCATCTGGAGGTAGTCCAGCAGGCACTTCAGGTAGGCCAGTTCGCCGTCCCATTGTTGCTCCGTCACCAGATGGTTGCACTTTTTCCAGAACTGCACCGGATCGATGCCGAATTCCGGGAACAGCACGTCGTCCTGCATGTAGCGCGGGCTGAGCGTCTGATCGTAGTCAAAGACCAGAGCAATGGTGTTCTGCGGGGCTGCCATCGGGCGACCCGAAGGGAACCAGCCCCCACTCCGCGCCGCAAGCCCAATCAGGCACGCACCGGTTGTGCGATGAGATCGTCCAAGGCCATGTCGAGCGTCGGAAAGCTGAAGCGGAAACCGCTGTCCAGCAAGGCCTTGGGCACGGCACGCTGGCTGGAGAGGACCACGGAGGCGAAATCTCCCAACACGGCCTTCAGGGCGAAGCCGGGCACCGCCAGAAACCCCGGCCGGTCCATCGCCCGCGCCAGTTTCCGGGTGAAATCGACATTCCGCAGCGGCTCGGGCCCGGTGCCGTTCACGGGTCCCGTCATGGCACCGTGGCTGATCCCGTGCAGCATGGACGCCGCGAGGTCTTCCACATGGATCCAGGACATCCATTGCCTGCCGGAACCCAGTTTTCCGCCCAAGCCCATCCGGAAGGGCTTGAGCAAGGTCTCGAAAGCATCTCCCCCTTTGCCGAGGACAAGGCCGGTGCGCCATTTCATCACGCGCACGCCTTGCGCGGCCACGGTATCGGCAGAGGTTTCCCAGTCCCTGCAGAGATCGGCGAGGTAGCCTTGCCCCGGGGCTGCATCTTCTTCCAAAATCTCATCTTTCCTGTCGCCGTAAACCCCCACCGCCGAGGCATTGACGAGCACCAGGGGGCGCTCCACGCGGGTGAGCTGCGTCAGGCCGCGGGCGATGCCGACGGTTACCCCGATCCGGCTCTCCCATAATTCGCGCTTCCGGCGGTTGGTCCATTTCTGGTTCACGGGTGCGCCCGCCAGATTGACCAAGGCAGAAATGCCCGTGAAATCCGGCAGATCCGACCACTCGCGCCACTCCGTGACCGAATCATCCGGCGTACGCGCGCTCCGGCTGAATCCGCAGACCCTCCAGCCCGCTGCAGAGGCTTGCTTTGCAAGCTCCCGGCCGATGAAGCCGGATGCTCCAACAATTCCGAGGGCGACACTCTGACCACTCATTCACCCCATGATTCTCTTTTCGCGGCCTCCCCGCAACCGCTTTCCGGCTTTCCCCTTTACTTCATTACGGGGAGCCCCTCTCATCCCCGCCACGATGAGGGTCGCCGTTCTCCCTGCCATATTTTTTTGCTCGCTCCGGCTTGCCGCACAGAACCCCGAAGTCCTCCCGGAAGTCCAGCCTGCGGAGGAGGCTCCCGCCCCCATCACCCCGGTTCCCTTGCCGGAGGGTGTCGAGATCCGGCCCGAGGCCGGCCCGCTGATCCCGGATATGCCGAAGAACGTGAAGGTCCGGGAATACAGCTCGGGCATCTCCTACGATTTCGTGACCAAAATCGGGATCTTTCCCGGCCCCTTCGAGGCGGAAACGGAGAACGGCGTGACCCTGCGGGCCGATCGCGCGCGGCTGAACGGCCACGAGATGAAGTATTATGCAGAGGGCGCGGTGAAGATGACCACCAAGGAGGGCATGGAGGTCTTCTCCGATCACGCGGTGATCGATGCCAAGGCAGAGTCCGTCACCCTGACCGGAAATGTCAGCGTCTATCACGGCAATATCCTCCAGCGCGGGAACGAGTACGTCTATTTCTGGAAGGAACGCCGGGGCGATGTCTCCGGCCTGCGCGCGGGGGCCGATCCACTGATCCTCGAAGCGGGACGCTTCAGCATCGAGGAGCGCGACGGGAAACAGGTCTATGTCGGGCACGACGCCGGTGTCACGACGCACGACGTGGAAACTCCGGCTTTCTGGGTCCGGGCAAAGGAGACGACCGTCTATCCGGATGACAAGGTGGTTTTCAAGGGCATGAAGCTCTATGCGGGGGAGACCCCGATTTTCTGGCTGCCCTATCTGGCCCAGCCGCTGGATGCGGACTTGGGCTATCATTTCGTGCCGGGGGCCCGCTCCAATTGGGGCGCTTTCCTCCTGAACAGCTACGGCATCATGCTCGGCGGCACTCCGGATCCCGAGACCGGCGAGAATGACGATGCCTGGCTGCTTTCCCGCTGGCATCTCGATCTCCGCACCCGCCGCGGCGTGGGGACCGGGGTGGACCTGAGCGATACCCGGCTGGAAGAAAACCCGAACCTCAAGGGCCTGTCCCTCTACTACACGAACGATCTCAACCCTGATGTCAGCCGCACGGGAATCACCCGCGGCTTCGTCAACGAGGACCGCTACCGCTTGGCCCTCCAGCACCGGATCCCGCTCGATATCGAAAAAGAGCGCGCGGAGTGGCGCTTCGACGCGAACCTCAACGTCCTCAGCGACAACTACTATCTGGAGGACTTCGAGCCCCAACTTTTCCGCACCGACCCGAATCCGGACAACACGCTCGGCCTCTTCCGCCGCGACGACGGCACGCTCTTCAGTTTCTACGGCCGTGTCCGCCCGAACGAGTTCTATCGCTCGGATACCCGCACGCCGGAAATCGCGATGGACTTCGCGCGCAGGCCGCTCTTCGACCTGCCGATCCTGCACGAGGGCAATATCTCGCTCTCCGTGGTGGAGGAGGAACTGGGCAGCGCCTCGCTTTCCGCGATCCGCCCGCTCCTCACGCTTCCGGCGAACGATCCCCGGGTGCCGATGCTCCTGAGCCAGCTTCCCACTTACGAGCAACAGCTGGTCCAGACGATCCGCTCGCTCCCCCCGGGCAGTGCCGCCATTCCCGGCCTGACCGATCAGCTTTTCAGCCCCGGCTACAACCGCTTCCATACCTATCAGGAGCTTTCCATGCCGACGAATGTCGGCGGCTGGCTCACCCTGACTCCCGAGCTCGGCCTCGGCTACAGCCGCTACGGGGAAGTGAACGGCCCGTCCAAGTCGATCGACCGCACGCATATCCATGCCGGCCTGGAGGCGTCGATGAAGTTCTCCAAGGATCTGGGAGTCGTGCAGCAGCGTCACATCGGCCTCGACGGTCTCCTGCACGTGGTGCAGCCCTACGCGCGCTTCTCGTATATCTCCACGGACGATCTCGATCCGCTCTTCCCGATGGTGGACCGGGAAACCTTCAGCACCCGGCCGCAGCCCCTCTCGGTCCCCAGCTTCACCGCCATCGATAGCCTCCGGGACTGGAGCATCATCCGCCTGGGTGCGCGGAACAAGCTGATCACCAAGCGCGACGGCCAGAGCTTCGATTGGCTCACGCTGGACACCTATTTCGACGCCTTCATCACGGACCCGGACTACAACCGGAACTTCTCCAACCTCTACAACGACCTGCGCTGGAATCCCCTGCCCTGGTTCGGCATGACCTTCGAGACGCAGTTCCCGGTCATCGACGACGGCTCGGGCTTCTCGGAAGTCGCCGCCCGCGCCCGGTTCATGCCTAACGAAAACGTGGAGTTTTCCGTGGGCCACCGGCTGCTGGACAACCACCCGGTGCTGGTTGATTCCCACCGCATCGACCTGCGCGCCTACACGCGCCTGGGCGACAAGTGGGGCGCGGGATTCTTCCAACTATGGGAGCTCGACGACGGCACCCTGGAAGTGCAGCAATACACGCTGCATCACGATTTCAACCACTGGGTAGGATCGGTCGGCATCACCCATCGGGACAACCGCCTGCAGGACGAATTCGGCATCATCTTCAGCTTCACGCTCAAGAATTTCCCCTCGGCCTCGGTGCCTTTCAAACTGGATGCTCCCTGAGCCTCTTCCTCATGTCTCCCGACGAACTCCTCGAATCGATCCGGTTCCGCTACGCCACGAAGCAATTCGATCCGGCACGGCAGATCCCGGATGCCGAATGGGCGGCCCTGGAGCAGTCGCTCGTTCTTACGCCTTCTTCCTTCGGGCTCCAGCCTTGGAAATTCATCGTCGTGAATGATCCGGAACTCCGCGCGCGCCTGCGGGCGCAGTCGTGGAACCAGTCCCAGGCCACGGAGGCCTCCCGCTTTGTCGTCTTCACCGTGCGGACCGACCTTACCGAGGCGGACGTGAACCGCTTCTTTACCACGCTTGCCGCAACGCAAGGGCAGGAGCCGGATGCCCTGGCCGGCTATCGCAACGTGGTGCTCTCCTTTGCCGCCGCCATGACCCCCGAGAGCCGTCACGCGTGGAACATGCGCCAGGCCTACATCGCGCTCGGGCAGTTCATGACCGCGGCCGCCCTGCTCGGGATCGACACCTGCCCGATGGAGGGCATCGATCCGGCGGGGTATGATCAGGAACTCGGGCTAGCCGGCACCGGCTACGCGACCGCGGTCGCCTGTGCGGCCGGTTATCGCTCGGCGGAAGACAAGTATGCCGCCACACCCAAGGCGCGCTACCCGCACGAAGAGGTGATCGAACACCGCTAGCACCCGCGCGAGGGGCTCGCGGAGCTTCAAGCGAATTGGCTTGCCCGGATTTCCGGCGCAATCAATGTGGAATACGTCCTCTCCCCCCCATGAGCGATTCCACGCGTACCCCCGAAGAAGTCGGCAGACTTTGGTTTGAAAGAATGTGGGACCGCAG
>CBIHMP010000017.1:0-24195 GCA_966211015.1 uncultured Luteolibacter sp.
GAACGCGGAGCGGGCGTGGAATTCGGAAAATGGAAGCGTCCCTTTCATGTTTCAGGTCAGAAATAGACCCCGTCGATCAGCCAGCAGTCCGGCGGGCAGAAGGCGAGGCGGAGTAAACGCTGATCCGCGAGACGGACATCCCATTCCAAGCGGCCCCAAGCCGTTTGCGGGTCCCACCAGTGCCCCGAATGCTTGAAAGGGCCCCGATAGTCCGTGATCTGCCCGCGATAAGGCCCGGTGAGCAAAGCCAGCGGGCGCGGCAGGCCGGGCCCGGATTCAAAAGCCGCCGCCACTTTGCAGGGTGGCCGGAAGCGGCGTAGCGGCACGGGGCAAGACGGCAGCGTACCGCCCTGCGCCGCCGGGGCCGTGCCATCCGCGGGACGGAGATGAAAATCATCCGGGCGGTGATTCGCCGGGGGAGAGGGAATGCCGGCCTTGCCGGGGCCTAGCAAAGCTTCCAGTTGTGCCAGCGTGTCGGTCCAGCGTTCGGGCCGGGGCATTTGCCGGATGAACCAATCCTTCTGGGCGGCGGTGGGCAGGGCGGCTTCCGCATCGAGCGTGATGCCCGTGATGCCGCTTCCTGTTTTCAGGGAATCCAGCAGGACCTGCACCGGTCTCAACAGCTCGCTTTCCTCCACGCGCGGCTCGGGCAGCCGGATGGTCCGCAGCAGACGCGCGCCTCCCTCCAGGTGGAAGAGGATGCGCAATTCCCGCGCCGCCACGTGCCGGGCCGCGAGCCGTGCGGAGAGGGCGTGCAGCAGGCGCTTGAAGGCGAAGACCAGCGTCTCGGCGGCAATGACCGGCTCCTCGAATTCCATCGATTGCTCCAGGCTCTCCGGCGGGCGATGCAGGCGCAGCAGGCGGCAGGTTTTCCCGTTCAGGAGATCGTGCCACTCTCCCGCTTGGGGCCCCAGACGTTCGGCCAGCGCCTGCCGCGGCAGCCGCATGAGATCGCCCAAGGTTTCCAAGCCCCAATCTCCCAGCAAGGGCATGAAATCCGATCCCTCCGGCAGATGGGCGAGGAGCCCGAGAGGCAGCCCGCCGATATCCGCCCGCGTGACATGCCGGCCGCTGCAACTGCCGTGCCGTACTGCCAGGCGCGCCAGATCCGGCGTGTCCGCCCGCACGTGGACCGGAAGCAGGTCTCCCATTTCCAGGAATCCCAGCCGTGCCGCGTGTCTGGAAGAAGTCCGGGAAAGATCCAGCAGGAGCGTATCCCGGCCCGCGATTTCCAGATCCGGGGTGAGGCTTTCCCCGAGCGAGATCAGCTCGCTCAAAAGCGCGGCTTCGTTTTCCGGATGGGGAGGCAACACTTGCAGGTCCGGGCAGCGGACCAAGGCGCGGTTGAGCGGCCAGCCCGTGTCGATTCCGGTCCCGCGCGCGATGTCGTTCACGGCCTGGAGCGACAGCTTCACCTTTTCGACCGCGATGTCCGGATCCAGCTCGAGCACCGCGCACGGCTTCTCCTTGCACGCGGGATTCGCGCGCAGGGCGGCAAGGACACCCAGGTCCGGCAAGTGAAGGGCGGCAAACATCGTTTCAGGTCGCACGTCGCATCCGTTCCGGCACGACCCGCAGCCGGGCGATCAATTCGCGGCGCGGGAGATCGAAATCCTCCAGCCCCAGCCGGGCGTTAAGCGAGACCCTGACGCCCGCGCACGGCACTTGGGGAAAAGACGACATCACCACCAGGCGGCAGCCGGAAGCTTCAGCCGCCAATTTCAGCCGCCACCACGCGGAGGCAGGGATGCCGTGGAGCTCCCGTCTCCCGATCCCGCAGGTATCCAGCAGGATGAAGGGGATATTCGCATCCCGCACCAGCAGATCCGCCGCTTTCAGCATTTCCAACGCCGTGGCACAGCGGACCCACACCAGCCGCGAGCAGGCCTCCTCCGTGAAGGAGGCGGGATCGAAGCCATCGCCGCCATCCACCAGGATGAAATCCGGCAAGGCCGCCATCTCTTCCGGCTCCCCGAGCAAGCCGGCGACCAGCATTCCCACGCCCGTTCCGATCACCTCGGAAACCGCTCCCGGCGGGAAAAATGCGGGATCAAAAGGCCGGTCCGGTTCCGCGTCCTCTTCCCGCGGCAGGGGGGGAAGCGCGTGCGCCTGCGGGAATTTTTCCCGCAGTTGCCTGCGCAAATCCTCGATCACCGGAGCGGCCACCCCCGGAGTATGGCAGGTTTTTGGAACTGTTCAACCGAACGCTTTCTCCTGATTTCAATTTGACGGGAAAATCGCGCCTCCGGCTCGACCGCCTGCCAGCGGTTTGACTTGAGATCCTTTCCCGGCGACCGGGATAGGATGGGTACGCGACGCTCCATGAAACCCGCGCTCCTGTTGATCGACGTGATCAACGACATGGCATTTCCGGAAAGTGAAAAGCTCCTCAAGCATGCGCTGCCCGCCGCTTCAAAAATCGCCGCGCTCCGGAAGCGGATGAGACGCAGCGGCGTGCCTGTCATTTACGTGAACGATAATTTCGGGCACTGGCAGTCGGATTTCCGGGCCCAGATCCTGCGCTGCATTTCATCGGAATCCCCGGGGCGGGAAGTCGCGGGCATGTTGTTGCCGGAGTCGGATGACTACTTCGTTCTCAAGCCGAAGCATTCCGGGTTCTATTCCACCTCCTTGGACGTGTTGCTACAGTTTCTCGCGGTGGACACTTTGATCCTCACGGGCTTTGCCGCGGACATCTGCGTGCTCTACACCGCGAACGACGCCTATATGAGGGACTTTTCCCTCATTATCCCCAGCGATTGCGTCGCCTCCGAAACGGAGGAAGGCACTTCAACGGCATTGGAACACATGCGAAGCCGGCTCAAGGCGCGGGTGATCCTATCAAAGTCCCTGCGTTTTTAATCATGCAATGACAGGGATTGCAAAAGGCCGGGATTCGGGAGGATTGCGGGGAGAGGACCGGCTTTCCACCGCGGAAAGTCCTTTGGCACATCCCTAGCTCCTGGAGGAATCTCATGCGGAACCTCAAGCTCGATGGATGAACGATCCCACCGCGATCCATGACACCATTATCGTGGGAGGAGGACCCGCCGGCCTGAGCGGGGCACTTCTGCTGGGCCGCTGCCGGCGGAAAGTGCTGCTTTTCGATGAAGGCCGGCCCCGCAATGAAGCGTCCCCCGCGGTGCATGCTTTCCTGGGTCACGAGGGAATCGCTCCCTTGGACCTCCTCGAACGAGGACGGGATGAACTTGCCCGGTATCCGAATGTCGCAAGCTACAAACGCCGGGTGGAAAACATCGAGAAAGAGCCTGGTTTTTACAAGGTGATCGCGGATGACAATTCGGAGTTCCGTTCGCGCGCCCTGCTTATCGCCACGGGATTGATCGACCACCTTCCCCGGGTGGACGGCATCGAAGATTTCTATGGCCATAGCGTGCACCAGTGCCCGTACTGCGACGGCTGGGAAAATGCCGGTATGACCTTGGGCGCGATGGGCGCAGGGAACCAGGCTGCCGAACTGGCGCTGGAGCTTCTCCTCTGGAGCGACGATGTTTCGCTGTTCGTAAACGGGGATGCCCCCGCCCCGGAACTTGTCGGGAAACTCGAGCGCCGCGGGGTAAAAGTATTCGCCGATCCTCCTGTGAGGCTGGCGGGCGAAGCGAAGCGATTGTCCGCGGTGGAGCTCGCCGATGGCACCCGTGTGGCCTGCGACGCGCTATTCCTTCTATCCAAGCAAACGCAGCACGACGATTTCGCGGAGAGGCTGGGCTGCGAACTGGTGGATGGCTCGCAGGTGCACTGCGACGGCGACGGACGCACCTCGATGCCCGGCCTTTTTGTGGCGGGGAACGCCACCGAAGGCCTTCAACTGGCCATGGTCGCGGCCGCCGAAGGGCTGAAAGCCGCTGCCGCCATCAACGAGTGGCTGCTGGATGCCGACGACCACGACTTCAACCGATAACCCCCAATTCCCTATGGACTCGGACTTGCAACGCTACCTCAACGATCACCTCGCGGGCTCCGCCGGTGCGGTGGATCTCATACAAACCCTCGCCGATACCTCGGAGGATCCGGGGGATGAATCCTTTTTCACGGAATTGAAAGCGAAGGTCGAAGAAGACCGGACGCTCCTGAAGGATCTGATCGAAAAATTGGGGCATAGTAGCAGCGCCCTGCTGGAGGCCGCCGGCAATCTCACCGGCAAGGCCGGGCGCCTGAAACTCAAATGGGAAGGACTGGAGCCGGGGCGGCTGGGACGATTCGAGGCCATGGAGATGCTGTCGCTCGGGATCCAGGGTAAGCGTCTCCTGTGGCTCATGCTGGCGGAGCTCGCGCCTTGGATCCCGGAGTGGTCGGAGATCAATTTCGGGGATCTGGAACTGGAGGCGATCGCCCAGAGGGACGCCGTCGAAGCCCGGCGCATCGAAGCGGGGCTCGACGGCTTGATCGACGCAGAGCGCCGGGCACAATCCGCACCCGGCCTCTGAGAGAGGAGGCAGCCCTACGCGGGCACCATGCCTCCCGCCATGCCGGGCTTGATCACCACCTTGATACAGCCATCGCTCTTCGTCCGGAATTTCTCGTACGCCTCCGGAGCATCTTCCAAAGGAACCCGATGGGTAATCACGAAGGAGGGATCAATGTCCCCGGATTCGATCTTTTCCAGCAGCGGGCTCAGGTAGCGTTGCACGTGAGTCTGACCGGTCTTCACGGTGAGCCCCTTGTTCATCAGGGCTCCGAAGGGAACCTTGTCGAGCAGGCCGATGTAAACTCCCGGGATCGATAGAGTGCCCGCCTTCCGGCATGCCATGATGGCCTGCCGAAGAACGTGAGGGCGATCCATCGAGAGGTGTATCGCCTGCTTGGCGCGATCGATCACCGCGTCCAAGGATCCCGAGCCGTGGGCCTCCGCTCCCACTGCATCGATGCAGCGGTCCGGCCCGCGGCCGCCGGTCATCTCGATCAGGCGGTCATGGATCGGGTCGTGGTCGAAATTCAGGATCTCCGCCCGGCCATGGCCGGCCGCCATGGCCAGCCGCTCCGGCACCCGGTCGATCGCGATGACCCGTCCCGCGCCGAACATCCAGGCACATTGGATCGCGAATTGGCCCACCGGGCCGCATCCCCAGACCGCGACGGTATCGCCCGGGGCAATGTCCGCATTTTCCGCTGCCATGTAGCCGGTGGGGAAGATGTCGGAAAGAAAGAGTACCTGATCGTCGCTGAGGCCGGACTCGATCTTGATAGGCCCCACGTCCGCGTGGGGGACGCGCAGGTATTCCGCCTGCCCTCCCGGGTATCGCCCCAACATGGCCGAGTAGCCGAACAAACCCGCGGGTGCCTGGCCCATGGTCACCTTGGCAAGATCCGCACCGGGGTTGGTCGTATCACAGGCGGCGTAGAGCTCCTTGCGGCAAAAGAAGCAGCCGCCGCAGGCGATCACGAAGGGCACCACGACGCGATCACCCTTCCTGAATTTCTTCACGGCGCTCCCGACCTCCACGACCACTCCCATCGGCTCGTGGCCGATGATGTCGCCCTCGTGCATGGCCGGCATCAAGCCATCGTAAAGATGGAGATCGGAGCCGCAGATGCCGCTGGCCGTGATCCGGATGATGATGTCCTTCGGGTCGAGGATTTCGGGATCCGGAACGGTGTCCACCCTCACGTCGCCGGTACCGTGCCAACATAGCGCTTTCATGGTGATGATAGGGTTATCCGGTTGTCAGGCGCGGGCGGCGTTCAGGTGAGCCTCCAGCCAGTTGAAAACGGATTCGGCGACTTCCTCCCATCCGTCCTGATTGCAGATGAAGTGACCCCGGCCGGAGAATTCCTTGTACTCGTGGTGCGAGCGCCCGTCCTTATAGGCGTGGGCGTTTCTCCTCACCAGGCTTGCAGGGATGATCTCATCCTTATCCGCACCGATCAGCAGCAAGGGGGCGTGGGGCTTGTTCAGATCGATCTCGCCTTCGCTGTCCCTGATATCGCGCAGGACCTGGCGGCTCTCGGGTACCACGTGGGCTTTCCAAGCCGCACCGGCGGCCGCCTCGGTCATCGTATTGCCGAAATTGCGGTAAAAGAGTTCGGCGGACATTTCGTAGGGTTCCTGTCCGGCAACGGGGTTGGTGATCGACGCGCTGTTCCGGAGGAATCCCCAATCAAACGCCAACATGCCATTGGGAGCCACCGGGCAGATACCCACGGCGGCACGAACCAAGTCTTCCGCGAGAAATTTTTGGGCGAGGAGTCCTCCCAGCGAGTGTCCGATCACGATCGGAGGCTCCACTTCCGACGTTAACCGCTGGCGATAGTACTCGTGGAGATCCCGGAGGCACAAGGCGCCAAGTCCGGCGGGGATGTTCGCGCGGAGCCGGGCCGGCTCGCCTTCGTGGAAGGGCCAAGCGGGGGCTTCGCATTGAAAGCCGAGCACTTGAAAATAAGAGAGCCAATTCTCCCAGCTCCGGGGGGTGAGGAACATTCCGTGGATGAAGAGGATTTTCGGTTTCATGAAAGTGCTTGTCCTTGCTCGCGGCGTGCCACGCCGCGGATGACGGGGCCCTTTCATCCCGCAAAGCGGACCGACTCCGCATAACTCCGGAGCTCTAATCCGATTCCCTATGGCTCCTGCCCGATCAAGTACTACCCGTCGGGAATGGCCGCTCATGGCGGCGATCCGGAAACGCGCGATTCTATGAATGCCCTATGAGGAAGAATCGAATTTGTTTTGCTTGGTTCCATGAGCCTGACCCACCCCTCCACGGAAAGGGGAAACCGCCCGGGCGCGCCGGGGACCCGCTTGCCGAACCATTTCCTTTTCCGAAAAACGCCGCGCGGTTCAGTCACGATGGCCGCGAATGGAAGTTCCACTACGGTCCCCTCGAATGTCCCATCCGCGGGCAGCAGGCGGCGGAAACCAGAGACCTCCCGGAATTCAGGGCGGAGTGATATCTCCCATATCACGACCTTCCTTACTCCCTATGCCAAGCTCCACCCATAGCACGGCTTCGCGCATCACGGCGGCCGCGTCCGGCAGGGATAGCTTCAGGCGGATGTTGTTGCGGTGGGCCTCGGCGGTGCGGTTGCTGACGTGGAGCTTCTCCGCGATTTGAGGGATGTTCAGACCTTCGCCGAGGAGCTGGAAAACCTCCAGTTCGCGATCACTCAGCAGAGCGAGCCCGTTGAGGGTCCTTTTGCCTTCTCCGGGAGCCATTCTCTTCAGGATGTGGCGGGAAGCGCGATCGCTCAGGTAGAGGGCTCCGTCCATTACCGCCCGGATGGCGTTCAGAAGGACTTTGCTGTCGGCTCCTTTTATCAAGTAGCCCCGTCCTCCCGCTTGGATCACCCGCTCCGCATAGAGCATCTCATCGTGCATCGAAAAGACGAGGATGGGCAATCCGGGGCAGAGGGCCCGCAGGTCCTTGATGAGTTCCAGGCCGCTCTTGTCGGGCAGGCTGATGTCCATCACCACCAGATCCGGCTCCACGACGGGAATTTGATCCAAGGCTTCCGCGGCCGTGGATACTTCCCCGCAGACATCCATTCCCTGCTGTTGGGTAAGGATGTGGCGGAGCCCTCCCCGCAGCAGGGGATGATCATCGACTAGGAATATCCTGTTCATCGGCACAACCACCGTTGAAGGAATGGTACGCTCCCGCCGCGAGGGGAGGCGAGCACTCCTTGCGGGAAATTTCCCGTCAGCCGGAGTGTTGCCGATGCACATTGCCGATCCTCAAATGCAGAATGCGGGGCAAGGGGTATCCGCAATTATCAGGCGGACCGGCTGCCCCGGACCGTGGTGTCGATCCCGGCGATCCGGGGATCATAGGGATTGAAGTCCCTGCGGAGCACCGTGAATACCTCCGGCAAGACTTCGACATCCCGCATGCTGGCAAAGCGATAATATTCCCAGCCTTCCACCGGCCGGGTAGCCCAAGCCATCAGGACGAGAGCGTGGGTTTTGCGGAAGTTCCCGAGGAGGTAAGGCTCAGCCTCGACCCGTTCCTTCCGATACATGAATCTTAACTTTCGTTTTCGCGAGATGGCTTGTCTCATTTCATCCAAACTCGCATAGGGAAGTATCGGCATCGTAATAGATAGTTTGGAGCGGGGGGTGGAGATCCGGGCCAGACAGCCCGGGCAGGTCCTTCCTCTGCTCTCCCTCTATCGGCCTTCCCGGTTCACCTGTTGGTGTCCATGGAAGCTGTGCCAGCCTATCAAATCAATCTCCCGGCGATAAGCGACGGGGCGGGTCGGGGACTACGCAATCCGCGTAGCGGCACCGCTTTCAAAAGAGGCAGATCCGACGCGTACATTGGCAATGGGGGGCATGGCACGGGCCATGCGAAAGAAAGAGCATGACGCCCGATGACATCACGAGGGTTGAATTCCTGGGGGGGCCTGAGGACGGACGGGTTTTCGATGCGGAAGCCTTCCGCGGGATTACCGAGGCGGCTTCGGATGAAAACGATGAGATTCCCCTGATCGTTCGTGAGGATAGGGGCGGAGCCGATGAGGAGGCGGAATTCCACCTGCTCGGCCTCTACGTGGCGAAGGGGCAGAGGGGCTCCACGCTGCAGTATCAATGGGCGGGGTTACCCTGAGCATCCGCCTGCCCGGCGGGACCGAGGAAGCGGCCGATGACTTCGCGCAGATCCTCCGGCCTCACCGGCTTCACCAGATGTGCGTCGAAGCCGGCTGCTTTCGTCTTCTGGCGGTCCGCAGGTGAACCCCATCCGCTCAGCGCGGCCAAAATGACGTTTGGCAAAAGTTCGCGGATCCGGAGGCCGGCTTCCACGCCATTCAGGCGGGGCATGCCGATATCCAGGCAGACCAGATGAGGGCGGAATGATTCCGCCAGCGCCACCGCTTGCTCGCCATCGTAGGCGACGGCCGTTTGCATGCCTTCCAGCTCGAAGAACATGGAAAGGACGTCGGCGGTGCTCTTTCCGTCATCCGCCACCAGCACGCGGATCTGCGGCTGTTCCCGCCGGGAAGGCAAAGACGTGGAGGCGGCGGCCGGACCGTTGTGGACGGCGGCCACGATCGGGAGCCGCAGGTGAAATTGACTGCCTTTCCCGAGTCCCTCGCTGGTGGCAGCGGCGGATCCGCCGTGGAGTTCGGCGATGGTCCGCACGAGGGTAAGACCTATTCCCAAGCCGTCCGCCGAGCCTTGGATGCCTTGGTCGAAGAGCTCGAAGATGGTTTCTTGTGATCCCGGGGAGATGCCGATCCCGTTATCGCTGATCCGGATCTCGAGCATCTCGTCAAGGACGGTCGTCTCCAGGACGATTTCACCTCCAGGCGGCGTATATTTCGCGGCGTTGGTCAGGAGGTTTGAAACCGCCTGAGAGAGGCGATGGAGATCCGCTTCCAACTCGACGAAGGCCGGGGGCAGCTTGAGGGACAGCCGATGGTTCTTCGCTTCGACGAGCGGTCTGGCGGTTTCCGCGGACCTTTCGATCACTTCGGACAAGGAGAACCGCTCCCGCTTGAGGTCGATCTTGCCGGTGGTAATGCGCGAGAGGTCCACCAGATCCTCGATGAGCCGCGACATCTGATCGACCTGCCGCCGGAGCATGGACGCCACCTGCACCACGCGGCCGGTCTCGTGGGGTGCCTTTAGCAGGATCTCGACGCCGGGCAACATGGGGGCGAGAGGATTCCGGAGCTCGTGCGCGAGGGTAGCGAGAAAGGTATCCTTGCGCTTGCTGCTTCTCTCGAGCTCCTCGCTATTGCGGCGGTCGGTGAGATCGCGGGTTATCTTCACGAAACCCCGGTGCACCCCTTGTTCATCATGGAGGGCGGTGATGAGGACATTTCCCCAGAAGCGTGTGCCGTCCTTGCGCAGACGCCATCCTTCGTCCTCCGCGCTGTTCTCGGCCAAGGCCTTGGCGAGCAGCTTCATGGGTAACCCGACCGCCAGGGACTCCGGCAGATAAAAGCGGGAGAAATGCTCGCCGATGATCTCGCCCGCCTCATAGCCCTTGATGCGGCGCGCGCCGGCGTTCCAGCTCGTGATGTAGCCGGCCGGATCCAGCAGGAATATCGCGTAGTCGGAGACGTTTTCGACGAGCAAGCGGAAGCGCTCCTCGCTCTGACGCAGGGCCTCGAGGGACTCCTGACGCTCGGTGAGATCGCGGGTGATCTTCAGGAAGCCTTCAACGCGCGATCCGTCGGAGCGAATCGCGGTGATCGTGACGCCCGCCCAGAAGCGGCTGCCATCCTTCCGATATCTCCAGCCCTCCGCGGTATGGCGCCCTTCCGCGCAGGCGACTTCCAATTCCTCCGTGGGGATGGCCTTCTCCTGATCGTCGGGTGAATAGAAGCGGGAGAAATGCTTGCCGATGATCTCGTCCGGCTTGTACCCCTTCAACCGCTCGGCACCGTTGTTCCAATCCAGAATGATGCCCTCCCGGCTCATCATGAAGATGGCGTAGTCGGTGACGCCGCCGACCAGCTCGTCGAAATATGCACGCCGGGCGAGAAGCCAGTCCGATACCGCGATTTCCCGGTCCGATTCCATCCACGCTTCGCCCTGCACCATGGCACTACATCAGCGCGACGCTCTGAAAGTCAATCGAGGCGCGCAGTGCAATTTGCATGTGCGAGTGAGGGCTGGAGGGGACCTTCTCCAGGGTGGAAGTGGAAGGGGGCTAAAGCAAAGATGCCCTCGCCGACAAGCAGCGAGGGCACCTTTCAGCTATGGTGGCGGGGGGAAGTCATCTACCATCGGAACCAAGCGAAAATCGTCCAAGCAACGGCGAGAAGCCATAGGGCCAAGAGCCCCAGCTCCACGCGTAATGCACGGAATGTCCGAAATTTCCGGTGGTTCGAAAGACTCATTGCCGGAGGCTATCCCGACCCGGCGTTTCTGTCTGTAGGTGGCGACTCACCGTGTATGTACGCGATTTTACTAGGTGTTATCTTAAATAACATCTGTTTGAACCCGCGGTGTGATCGAGAGGATCCCGGCAGCTCGAGAGGTTCGGGAGGACGGCCCGCCACAGTCATGGCGGGCCGCCTGCGGGCGAAGCCAATGCCCGCTATTTACCGAACAACACCCGGAGATCTATGAGAGGGGATGCCAGTTGTAAATCAAAGCGGAGCCTTTGGTAGCGGCGATCATGTAATGTCCCAGCAAGGCGGCATCTCCCGGACCGTTCTCGATCTCCTCCCTCACCAGCATGGGGATCGATCCCGGGCTATCGAGGGTCCCGATGGTTTCCAGGTTTCGAAATAGGCCGGCATCGAGGATCAAGCCGTCTTCCGGCCCGCCTTCGAATTCCACACGCGAGATTTGGGAGGTGTTCATCGGGGATTCCTTTCGCATCGGCCGTGCCAAGGGGGCGCGGGGCCGACAAGCAGGGGTCCCGCGGCAGTGCGGGCATTTTCCGGCCACGCCGGCCGGTGGAGTGCGGGCGCAATTCGCACCCTTTGATTGCTTTCTTCAATCGTCCTATTCCTCGCGGCCCTTGTGCGTGGCCTTGTTAGAGGGTGGCACGCGCCATGCGGAGGAGATTCATGAGACAAAATCCTCATTCCCGTGAAAGACATCTGGCCCCCGGCAAGATCGGTTGGATCCTTCTCTGGCTTCTCGGCATCCCCATCCCCGTGCTCCTCATACTCTTCCTGCTGCGCGGATGTACCTGAGCGAAAGCGGAGCCTGAAAGCTTTTCAGGTAAACGAAACGTGGCAGCGCCCCCGCTCACGGTTGCGGAGAAAGAAGGCATGCTCCGGAAGGAGTTGAGAGAGGCGGTTTGCCGGGTTCCCGCGCTTCCTTTGGTGCATTTCATGGACCGCCGCAGGATGCCCCTTGCACGAGCCCGGGATGCAAGCTGCACGGGCATGCGCCGCCGGATCTCGTAACCGCCTTGGATGGCAATGGCGCGGCTCCGGCACGGTGTCTGCAAGCTCTTTCTCACCGGCCATCATGCCGGGAGAAACCTATCGAATAGCCATGTCAAAACTTGCAACACTCGAAGTCCTGCTGGTGCAGGAGATCAAAGACCTCTACAGCGCCGAAACCCAGTTGGTGAAAGCGCTGCCGAAGATGGCAAAGGCCGCTGCCGACGCGTCGCTGAAGGAGGCGATCAAGAACCACCTGGAGGAGACGAAAGTCCACGTCGAACGGCTGGAGAAGATCGCCGGTCTTCTGGACATCACCCCCCGCGGCAAGAGCTGCAAGGCGATGAAAGGCCTGGTGGAGGAGGGTGCGGAAGTGATCGAAGAAGACGGCGATCCGGCGGTGAAGGATTTCGCGCTGATCGTCGCCGCACAAAAAGTGGAGCATTATGAAATTTCCGGCTACGGCTCGGCGCGGGCCATCGCGGAAATCCTGGGGCACGACGAGGTGCTCGAGCTCCTCCAAGCTACCATCGAGGAAGAAGGGGCGGCGGACAAGCTGCTCACGCAGATCGCGGAGCAGATCACCCCGGCGGCGCTCGACGCGGGGGTGACGGCGTGATTTCCGACCGGTGCCATGCGAAAAAGGCTGAACCGGCGGGAACGCAATAGCGAGCCCGCCGGCGAAGCCGTGTCGTGAGCGGGCGGTTCAGCCCGATCCCACCTCGACCCATATCACGGCTTCCCTTATCACCGCGAGGGAGTCGGGCAGGCCGAGCTTCGTGCGGATGTTGCTGCGGTGTGCATCCACAGTACGGGGGCTGATCTGGAGCTTGCCGCCGATCTCGGCGGTGCTCAACCCGTGGCCCAGCAACTCGAAAACCTCCAGCTCGCGGTCCGACAAGCGTTGGAGGCCCGAGGCGAGGCCGCCGGATTTTCCTTTCGCCAGGCCTTGAAGGACATGTTTGGAAGCGCGGTCGCTGAGGTAGATTGCACCGGAAACGACCTCCTCCACCGCGCGGCGGATCTCCTCGGCGGAGGCTCCTTTCACCAGATAGCCCTTGCCGCCGGCGCGAATGACCCGCTCCGCGTAAAGCATCTCGTCATGCATGGACAATACCAGCACCGGGAGCTCCGGTCGCATCGCGTGAAGATCCCTGATCACCTCCAAGCCGCTGCGGTCCGGAAGGGTGAGGTCCATCAGAACGATGTCGGCATCGCTATCGGCCAGCGCCGATATGGCCTCTGCCGCGGTGGCGGCCTCCCCGCAGACCCGGCCGCGGCTTTCCTGCTGGCTGAAAAGATGACGGAGGCCGTCCCGCAACATCGGATGATCGTCCACAATGAAGATCTTGAGCATGCGGGAGGTATCCTTGCTATCCGGGGTCATTGGCGAGCGATCGGAGAAGATCCGGGTACCTAGTTATTTAGGCCCGGATTTGGGCTTCGCGGGACGCTCACTACGGCCTGTACGCCCGCGCCCTCCTTGCTCTCCAGTTCAAGACTTCCGCCGAGCATCTGAAGGCGCTCCCGAAGGCTGAAGAGGCCGAGGCCCGAGACGCCGGGGCGGCCCATCTCCAGGATCGAGAGATCGAAACCCCGGCCGTGATCCCTTATTTTCACTTTCAGGGTGTCCGGCCCGTCGGCGTAGAGGTCCACGAAGGCCTCGTGAACGTCCGAATGTTTCACCACGTTGAAAAGGATCTCCCTCACGGCGACAAATACCAGGGCGCGCAGCTCCTCGCTCCTCGCATCGAGGCTGCGGTCCAAGTTCATCTTTACGTCCAGATCGTGCTTGTCCTTCATCCAACTCCCGCCGAGCCATTCCAAGGCAATGGCGAGGCCCTCCGTCAGTACCGGCGGCGAGAGCTCGACCGCAAGCGAGCGGGAGCTTTCCAAGGTTTCGCCTAGCAGATTGATAACGGCCCGGATCTGCTCGGCGGATAGCGCTTCACTGGATTGCTCGATGCCCTCAAGGCGCATCTTCGCCGAAACCAGCAATTGCTGTACGTGATCGTGGAGGAGCCGGGACATCCGCAATCTTTCCCGCTGCTCTCCGCGGGTCAATTCGGAGGCCATCCGCTCCAACTGCGCGGCCCTCTCCCGGAGTTCCTGGGTGCGCTGTTCCACCCGTTCCTCGAGCTCTCTCCGCACCTGACGGAGCGCCTCCAGGGCTTGCTTGCGGACGGTGATATCCTGCGCGATCGCGGTGGCGCCGACGACTTCACCTCCCTCGTCGCGTATGATTGACGCGGACAACGAGATGTGGATCCGCGCCCCATCCTTTTTGATCCCGTCCGTTTCGAAGCTGTTGATCTCCTCGCCATTCCGTAGCCTTTCGAGCCCGGTACGGGTTTCTTCCTCCCGGTCCGGGGGGATGAGGATGGAAAACGGCTTGTGGACAAGGTCCGCGGCGGTATAGCCGAAGATCCTCTCGGCCCCGCGATTCCAACTGAGGATGGTGCCGTCGAAGGCGAAGCTCACGATGGCGTCGTTCGACGATTCCACCACCGCGGAGAGCCATTGCCGGGTCTCTTCCCCCCGCTTTCGCTCGGTGATGTCCACACAAGTCAGCACCACCCCGGCGATCTCGTCTTCCGCCGTCCGGTAGGGGAGGAGGCGGGCGAGGTGCCATCCTCCGGAGAGGGTCCTGACTTCCCGTTCCACCGGCAGCTTGGCGTCGATTACTTTCCTGGCGTCCGCGGAGATCCCGGGGTAGTCGAGCCGGTGCGTGAGATCGGAAAGCGGTCGTCCGATGTCTCCGGGGATGATATTGAAGAGCTGCACCGTGGAAGGGGTGTAACGTTGGATCCTCAGGTCGCGATCCAGGAAGACGGTCGCGATATTGGTCGAAGCCATCAGGTTCTGGAGGTCGCTATTCGCGCGGCTCAACTCCTCCACCTTGCTTTTCAACTCGCCGTTGACGGTGCTGAGTTCCTCGTTGATCGATTGCAACTCCTCCCTGCCGGTCTCCAATTCCTCCGTCGCGGAACGCAGTTCCTCGTTCATCGCCTGGAGCTCCTCGTTCGATGCCTTCAGCTCCTCCGTGGACGTCTCGTATTGCTCCACCGTATCCCGCCATTGGAGCCGGACCTGATCGAGTTCTTCCTCCAGGTGTTGCACGACCGCGAAGGACTCGGGCGAGAGAGTGGTTTCCGTGGGAGGGGACTGCTCGGCCCCGCGAAGGCGGAACGTGACGAGGAACAACTGGTGGGTCGATTCCTTCGACGGATAGATGGCGATGTCAACGTGCCGGGTTTTCCCTTCGACTTGGAACGGAACGCCGCTGCACTCCACCGATGCGCCGGTTTTTGCAGCGCGGAACAATGCCGTGCGCAGATCGATGCGGAGCATGGGGTGAACCACGCGAAGGAGATCTGCCGTAGGCTCGCCGCCGGAGAACTGGAAAAATTTCCCCGCGTTTCCGGAAAGGTGAACGATATTGTGGGCTTGATCGACGATGACGGAAGGCGGGGCGACTTGGTCGAGCAGCTTGAAATGCAGTTCCGCCAACGATGCGCCGCGGGGGGAGGCCTGAAGAATGCGTCCCCCCGGATCACCGGCAGACTCGGGCTTCGGCGGGAGGCCTTTCATGGAGGGAAACAACGGTCCCGGCTCCGCCTGATGCGGAGACTGGAGAGTGAGGGTAAGCGGGGGTGAGCCCAGAGGCACGGCCAGGCCCGTGCGCTGTACGGCGCGGCGGGAGTAAAACCGGTTCCTTTTATCCAGCGGGACGAAGAGATTGGCTGCGTCTTCCGCCGATTCCGAGTAGCCCAGAAATAGAAATCCTTCCGGCCGCAGGGCGAAGTGGAAGACGTCGAAAACCCTGCCCTGAGCTTCGCGATCCAGGTAGATGAGGAGATTCCGGCATGAAATCAGATCCTGGCGTGAAAAGGGGGAGTCTTTGAGGACATCGTGAAGGGCGAAGAGGACGATCTCCCGCACCGATCGCCGCACCCGGTAAGTGCGGGTCTCGGCCTCATAGGTGAAGAATCTCCTCAAGCGCTCTTCCGAAACGTCGGTGGCGATGCTCTCGGGATAGGCTCCGAGGCGCGCGGCTTCGATGGCCGACTCGTCGATATCGGTCGCAAATACCTGAATCTGTGGCGGGGCGGAGAGAGTCGAAGCGTGCTCGCACAAGAGCATGGCGATGGAGTAGGCCTCCTCTCCGGTGGCACATGCCGCTACCCAGACCCGGACCTGGTCTCCAGGGCCCTTCCCTTCGAAAAGCCGCGGGAGCTCAGCCTCCAGGGTCGCAAAGGCGTCGCGATCCCGGAAAAAATTCGTCACGCTGATGAGGAGGTCCTGCAGGAGGGCTTCCGCTTCGCCGACATGGGTGCGGATGTAGTCGAGGTAGGCGGGGGTATCGGCGCAGGCGTTCACCTGCATCCTGCGCCCGACCCGCCGGAGGATGGTGGCCCTTTTGTAGTAGGAGAAATCGTGGCCGGTGCGCATTTTCAGGAAGGCCAGCACCTCCTGAAGCGCCACTTCATTCCGCTCTTTTTCGGAGCGCTTGAGTACGGCGTCGGCCTCCTCATCGAGCGGGGGAGCATCGGCAGACGGCAACTGAAGTTGCTTTGCATTCTCCCTGTATTCCACCAATCGCTTCGGCATCTCCTCGACGGGAAGAACCCAGTCCACGATACCGGTGGCGATCGCTGCCCGCGGCATCCCTTCCTCCTGGGCTTCATCGGGATCCTGGGCAATCGTCAGCCCGCCGCGCTCCTTGATTCTCTTTAGGCCCAGCGCTCCGTCGCCATCGACTCCGGATAGGATAATGGCACTGGCGGCAGCCCCGTGGGTGTCAGCCAAGGTGCGGAAGAAATGATCGACGGCCACCCGCTTGCCCTTCGGCCGGTCCAGCTCCGTCAGGTCCAAACTCCCGTCTTGCATGGTGAGATGCTTGCCAGGAGGGATGACATAGACGTGATCAGGTCGGACCGCCGTCTTCGAGACCACCTGCACGACCGGCATCGGAGTGGCCTGCTGGATCAACGCCGCGAGGGTGCTTTCATGCTCGGGGGAGAGGTGGAGGATTACCACAAAGGCCATCCCTGTGGTTTCCGGCGTGCTCTGAAAAAACGTTTGGAGGGCAGTGAGACTGCCGGCTGAACCGCCGAGGCCCACGACCGGCAAATCGGAATCGCCCCAGAACGCCGCCGGATCCGCGGTTCCAACCTGGGAGGTATCTACAAGTCCCGGGTTGCGGGCCGCGGCATCTTCCGCCGCTGTTCTCTGGGCTGATGAGTCTTCGGGCATCTGGCTTCGTCATTCTACGCGTGCCCTTTCCCGTCGGCCAAGTTTTTACCAAACCTCCGGACCAAGGGACGACTCGCCGAAGCCCTGTCAACGAAGCCCTAGTGGTCACCGCAATTATGCGGAGTGAGTTCGCCTTTGTAGAACTCCGCTAACCCGTGGTCGTAATCTTACGGCCTTTCCGGGGCAGATGCGGGTCCCAGTCTGCTACCTGCTTGTAGTGGTCGTGTAGATCTTCCGTGTAAGGGAGAAGGTAATCTCCCTCGACATATTGCGAAAAATGATTGGCTAGGATCGCGGCGGCTTCGCCGACCTTTATCTCCGCGACCAAGGACCGGCGGTCTTCGGGACACTGCGCGGGGCTACGATAGTCGTCTCCCCGGTAGGTCCCGAAGCGATCGCCGTACTCGGCCAACGCCAAAACGTGGCGGCTTGACTTCACGAGCTCGCGGCCGGGTTAGACCTTGGTGCGGCGGCTCACCAAGCCGATCAGCCAGAGCACGAGGAACAGGACGAAGGCGACCTGGGCAATGGTTGCCGCCGTGCCGGCCAAAGTTCCGAATCCAAGGAAGGCCGCGACAAGGGCGATAACTAGAAAAACAAGAGTCCAGTGGAGCATGGTTTTGATGGGTTGGTTCACCTTCCTACTCGCAGATGAAGTACCATCTCGGATCGTTCCCGGGTTCTCGCTGAAATCGAACGAGTTGTGTAACAATGACGATGCCGGCTACGGACCGGTGGCAGCTGAGGATCGCATTTTTACCAATTCGGGCGTGCCGAATGCACGGATGGCCACCCCTCCACTTTCCTCAAAGCACCCAGATGGTGTTGGTCCGAGAGTGCTAGACCCCGAGCTGGTGTTTGACGGAGGCCGTAAGTTCCGCCCGACATTTTGCCAATGCGAGTGCAAGGGCGCACCGCCTTACCGCGGCCTCGATATCGGTGATCGTCAGCTCCGGATGCTGCTTCTGGATCTCCTTTACGAAACGTTGCTCGGATTCGTCCAAGGGGGTCAGGACCGCCTGGGGCTGGGGGCTGGATTTTTCGCTCATGGCGTTGTTCCCGCAGCGCATGTGCCAAACCGCCGGTCCGCCTGCTACTCGCTCTTGAGATCGCTCTCCGCCGGGCCCGCGATTACCTTGCCATCCGCCGCGAAGCGCGAGCCGTGACAAGGGCAGTCCCAGGTATTCTCCGCCCCGTTCCACGCGACGATGCAGCCCATGTGCGGGCATACCGCGCTCATCACGTGCAATGTTCCATCGGCATCCCGGCACGCTGCGACGCGTTTCCCGTCATGTTCGAGCACCTTGCCCGTACCGGGCTCCAGATCCCCGGGGCTTCCCTCCTCGACTTTCAGCCTATCGGTCACCATGCGCACGGGATAGCCGGCATTCTCCTTGAGGTAAGTTGACATCGACCCGAAAACTTTCCGCCCGGGGTCGAATACGCTCGTCCAAGGATTCTTCCGCCCGGTGACAAAATCCCGGGCCATCATCGCCGCGACGGTTCCGAAAGTCATCCCGTTCCCGGAGTAGCCGGTGGCAATGAATTGGCCGTCTCCCACATCGCCGATGTAGGGGAGGCCATCCACCGTCTCCACTACCTGACCGGACCAGCGGTCGGTCACCACCGCTCCGGGAACGATCTTTTCCAGCTTCTGTTCCAGCTTTCGATAGAGGGCATCGGTATCTTCCGCGACGCCGGTACGATGATCCTCGCCGCCGAGAATCGCGTAGTCGGAATCGGCCAGTTCTCCGACGCGCAAGTAGTGGAAGGGATCGGCGGTATCCGACCAGATCATGTGCTTGACCGCTCCGGCCGGGATCCGCGCGCCGATCGCGTAGGTGCTGTAAGCAGCCAGCTTGCTCTGGAACAAAGTGGCTCCCGTGGTCCCGCAGGTGCCCTGCATGGGAACGTGCGTGGCGATAATGACGTGCTTGTAGCGGATCTTCACGGGCCCCGCGGTTACGGAGCCGTCTTTGTCGTCGAAAGCCGTGACCTCGGTGTCTCCGAAGATCCTAGCTCCCGCGGCCACGGCATGTGAGGCGAGCTGCTGCAAATAGAGCAAGGGGTGAAACATCATCTGGCCGCCGAAGCGGATTCCCGGCCGGTCGGTCACCGGGGCGCGTTCCACATACGTGGCATCGAACCCGAGCTGGCGGGCAAGGACCGCCTCCTCCTGGAGCAGCGGCCTTTCCTCCTGAAGATCCGCATCGCTGGCAGCGGCCAGAAAGCCGGGCACGGTCTGGAGTTCGCAGGCGATTTCCAAATCCTCGACATGGCGGCGGATCAGTTCCATCGCGGCGGAACCTGCTTCCCAAGCCAAGCGCGCCTCGCGACGGCTGAAGGTCGCGACGAGATCGGACAGGCGCGTGTCCGTCATGTAGGTGAGATGAGCCGTGGTGTGGCCCGTGTCCCTGCGACCCAACTGCTCGCGTTCCACGAGTACGGTCCGGATGCCTTCCTTGGCCAGCAGATAAGCGGTGGTGACGCCGGTGATGCCGCCTCCGATCACCAGCGCGTCCGTCTCCAGATCCCCGGCCGGAGGGGGGTAGGCGGGCACTGCGGTGCTTCGATGCCAGTAGGGTTGGGTATCCATGGATCGCAGTATCACGCGTTCGCTTCCTGTTCCTTGTCGCCCCTTGCGCGGGTTCGCTTCTCCGGCGGGACCTCCTCGTACATCATCTGGTTCATCTTTGCCTGGGCGTGCTCCGTGAGGACGCGGCGTGCGCCCACCAGCATCTTGTTCATGGTGCCGGGGACGACGATCAGCTCCCGATCCATGACCCCCTTGTAGCCGGCCTCAGCCACGTCCTGGGGCGCCATGACCTTTCCTTTCTGGAATCCCACCACGCCGGTCATGTCCGCTTTCGGGAAGAAATCGGTGTCGGTGGGTCCGGGGCAAAGCGCGGTTACGGAAACGCCGCTGTTCTCGAGTTCGACCGCCAAGGCTTCGCTATAGGAAAGCACGAAAGCCTTCGTGGAGTGATACACGTTCAACAGGGGACCCGGCTCGAAGCCGGCGACGGAGGCTGTATTGAGAATCCGGCCGCTTTTCCGCTCCAGCATTCCGGGGAGGAAGAGACGGGTCATGCGGATCACGGCCTCGATATTGAGGCGGATCATGGAGAGATCTCTTTCCAGCGGAATCTCCCAGCTTTTGCCCCGGAAGCCGTGGCCGGCATTGTTCGCGAGGATATCGACAATCACGGCCTCCCGTTCCAGCCGGAAGAAAATGTCCTCCGCAGCGTCCTCCTGCTCGAGATCCTTCGCGATGGGGATGGTAGCGACCGAGTACTTCGAGGCCAGCTCCTCCGCGAGCGATCTCACTTCACCGGAATCCGGTGCGACGAGAACGGTCGGATGGCCGTGAGAGCAAAACTGGTGGGCGAGATAGAGGCCGATGCCGCTGGTGCAGCCGGTGACGAGGGCGGTTTCTTTCATAGGGTACCGGTCGCAGGCGACATGCCAGCTTGCCAAAGCCACCTCCGGTCGAGGGTGGCGAGGTCGCTGCAAGGTAGATGGGAACTTTTGAAGGCGACTTCCGTGCGACTTGCAGAGCTTCGCGTGGTTTTCTGATCGATGTCCGCTCGTCTTGGCACCCCTCATGCGAGGGAGCGGTGAACTGTAACAAGAGCATGACTACGCCAAACGACCCTACCCGGCCGGGAGAAGATCCGCCCCTCTCTCCGCAAGAATACGGGATTCATCGCGAGGACGAACGTGCCGCAGCCGAACGTGCCGCGGCATCCCAGCGGATCCAGGCCTCGGAGGGACAGTACTCGTCCGGGAGGGAAGCGAGGGGTGCCTCCTGCTGCAGGAAGATGGTGGCAGAGAACCCCTGTGCGGCGGTAGCGGTTGCTTTCGCCGCAGGATTGCTGGCGGGGACCTTGATATCGGGCGATTGCTTCCGTCACTGACGGGACATCCATCATGCGGTTTGCGCCCTTGTCCTCTGGCCGGCATGACGCTTGCAGAAGGGCGGGAATGGAGGACAAGCACCACGGTAACCTCAAGCAGTACGTCAACGACATCATCGGGATGGAGCGCGACATCGCGAACGCGATCGAGGGGCAGCTCTCCGACGAGCGGCTTGGCGAGCATCCCGAACTGAGGCAGCTCCTGGAAGAAGCGGCATTGCAGAGCGAGGTGCGCATCCGCCAATTCAAAGAGCTCTCCGAGCGCGAGGGTGGAACCTTTGGCGAAGCCATCAAGGAAGGGTTGATGGCGGTGACCGGAAGTCTCGCCGGACTCTACGGAAAGCTCAGGGAGCATCCGGTTTCGAGAATGCTGCGGGATGACATCGTTGCCCTGGACATGGCCGCCACCGGGTACGGCATGCTTCTCACCTTGGGGCTCTCGATCGGACATACGGAAACCGCCGCACTGGCCGAGCAGGGACTCAAATCCTGTGCGCCCATGGTCGTGCGGCTGACCGGTCATTTGCCCTTGGTTGTCGCCAGCGAGGTTGCGAAGGATGCCCCCCTGGCGAACCCCGCGGCGCCTCAACTTGCCTGCGAAGTCATCCGGGATACGTGGAGGTCCTGCAATCAAGGCTGACCCGGGAGAGGCGGGAGGTGTTTCCGTAGAGGCCTTTTGCACGACCGCGGCGCAAAATGAGACGAGGGAATGGTATTCTTATCGTTCGGCCGCCTTTGATCGGGACTTGGCTGCCACGGCACGTCGATTGCGAAGGAGATGCCATGAAACGCACCGCGGTCTCCGAACAACAGACGCGCCGACCCGAGATTCCCGCCACGCACGACGACCTAACGATTGCGGAGAACGTCCGGGGTTGGAAATCCGATGCGCCAGCGAAGGAGGGCTGGATCTCTTTCAACGACGGCAACGGCGAGACATTGAAGCTCCCTCTCTCCCGTGTGGATCGCTTCCTCCATGAGTTCGGTCCGCTCCATCCCGGCGACTATCGCGAAAAGTTCGGCCGGGATTGGCGGGAAGACTTTTCCCAGCTTGCGGCGGACGATTCCTAGAAGCCTGCGGCTGCAAGCTCCAAGTAAATCCGACAACCTAAAGTGATGGCCAAGCCGAGAGAAAATGAGGAGGCACCGCGTGACCGGCAGGAGCCGTTGGATCCGGCTACACCGGTGATCGTGGGATCAGTTGACGAAGGCGCGGAGGTATCGAAGAGCGAAGTGGTTCCCACGCCTGCCGACGATTATACCGCGAATGCGACCCAAGAAGGGGCGAGCGTGGGCGAAGACGATTTCCGCGACGAGCAGGATGTGGCGGACCGGCCCGATACGTCCGTAATGCTTGCCGAAGAAGTGGACGAGACTGAAGACGAGGGGGGCTGAAAGGGTCTCACTGCCCGCGCGAGCGCCGTGCTCCCGGAGTCCCTGATGCTTTTCATCACCGGGCGGTACGGTTCCTCGACCTTCCCCGCGGTGAAAGTGCTCGGTCGGGATGTCCGGTGGTATGGCTCCTGCAAGGAGTGAATCCCGCGAGGGCGGGACGGCAGTTCCCGGCCCCTTGGAATCGGCTCAGGCTCATTCATGAACTCATCCATTTTCGACAGGAGGAGGGCCGGTCTGCTGGCCCCGGTATATGCTCTCCGTCACAAGAACGACTTCGGGGTGGGGGACACCTTGGCGGTGAAGGAAGCGATCGATTTCGTCGCCGGGATCGGAATGAGCGTCTTGCAGGTCCTGCCGATCCACGAGACATTCGGGGACCATAGCCCTTACAACCCGATCAGTTCCCGGGCCCACTCGCCGGCCTATCTATCCCTCGCGCCGCAGGAGGTCCCGGGGCTGACCCGCGCGCTGCTGGAGCAGGCGGCTCCGCAGTCATGGCTGACCCAGTTGCGGAGCAGCAACGTGCGGCAGGAAGCGGTTTATCCGCTGAAGACGCAGGTTCTTTTGACTGCTGCCTACCACTTCCTGTCGCTGCAACCGGGAGAAGCTCATGCTGAATTTGCCTCTTTCCGTGAAGCCCAGGCGTCGTGGCTCGATGCCTACACGCTCTTCCGGCTGCTGGTGCGGGAATACGAGGGCAACACCCAGTGGGACGACTGGCGCCCGGAGCACCGCAGCTATGAAGGTGCCAGGGCGTGGCTTCTCCAGCATCCGGCGAGGGAAGAACTCGAGCTCCTCAGGACGGGCTTCGCTTACATCCAATGGATATCCTGGAGGCAGTGGAAGGAGGTGCGCGCCCATGCGGAAAGCAAGGGCGTCCGGCTTCTCGGGGAGATGTCATTCGGCGTGGGGGTGAATAGCGCGGACGTGTGGGCGAACCCATCGCTCTTCGATCTGGAGTGGAGCCTGGGCACCCGGCCGCTTGCCCACTTCGATACCAATAAAGACTCCGAGCGCTGGGGCCAGAACTGGGGCCTGCCGCCCTACCGCTGGGAGAACCACCGTTCCACCTCCTTTGAATGGCTGCGGGGAAGGATCGCCTGGGAGAAAGAGTTTTTCCACGGTTGCCGGATCGACCATCTGCGCGGCTACTTTCGCAGCTACATGTTTCCGTGGGCGGGTGGCGCGAAGCACGTGGAGTTTTCCCGGTTGAATGAAGAGGAGGCGGCCCTATTGACCGGCGGGAAGCTCCCGCGCTTCGTTCCCGGGCCGGATACCGATCCCACCGCGGCGCGGATCAACGAACTGCAGGGGCGGGAAATTATCGGCCATCTGATCGACGCGGCGGGCGACATGGATCTGGTTGCCGAGATCATGGGAGAAATGCCCGGTTATATGAGAGCGGCCTTGGAAGATTTGCAGCTCGCCAACCTGACCTTCCCGCAGTTGGAACGAACTTCCGACGGATCGGTGCGCCCGTCCGATCAGTTCCGGGAGCTCAGCCTGGTCACCTATGCGAACCACGACAATGCTCCCCTTGCTTCGCTCTTCATTCATCTACAGCGGAAGGCTCTGGAAGAACCGGACGGAAAAGCCGCGGGGGAACTGAGGGCGCTCGCAAAGTTTGCCGGGATGAACGGCGATCCCATTGAAAAGCTCGACGATGTCTTCCTGCTCGGGTTGCAGCGCGCGTTGTTCAATACAAGCGGGAAGCTCGCGGTCCTGATGTGCAGCGATCTGCTGGGAGTCCCACTGCGGTTCAACCTACCGGGAAGCTACGGGCGCGGCACGTGGAGCGATCGCCTCGAGCAGCCATTGGAGG
>CBIHMP010000018.1:0-23782 GCA_966211015.1 uncultured Luteolibacter sp.
CTCCGAGACCACCCGCAGAACTCCGCCGTCGCGGGAAAAGGCGACCGACTCCGCCTGCCGCAGCAGGTGCCGCTCCAGAGCCAGCGGCTCGCGGGAAAAGGCGGCTGCCCAGCTTTCGCCCTCCTTCCGCGGGAAAAGGAAGGTTCCGGCGTAGGTCACCACCGCAGCGGCGGATCCGTCCGGGCAGAAGCTCATCCCGGTCGGCTGGCCACCGTAGGGGATCGGCGGAAAGCCCGGGGGCAGCGGCTTGGAGATCGCACCGATCTTCCGGGCGGTTTGGATCGCGTCGGAAGCGGGCTTCAGCGGCAGCTCGTAAAGCAGCGGCGGCTCGGTGCGCTTGCTGAGCAGGAGGATCTTCCCGGCTTTTTCGTCCACCGCCACGGATTCGCAATCCCGCGGCCCGTCCTCGTAGCGGAAACGGATGGTCCATGCGGCCTGCACGTCCCCTTCGAGCTGCTTGCCCGCCTCCGGCAGGCGCGGCTCCGCCACCACGTGGAGCAGGCACTCCGGCCGCTGGCCGGCATTGTCGCCGCAATCTGCGATCAGCAGGTAGGGCTTTCCTTCCGAAACGAAGGAACAGAGGTCTTCCCAGTCCGTGTTCCGTGCCTCGCGCAGGGAAACCTTGCCCAGATCGCTGCCGTCGGTGCTTGCCAGATGAAGCTCGGCCGGGCTTCCGCTGTCGTTGACCAGCCAGAAGAAGCTCCCATCGGTGGGGGAGGATGCGAGTCCGCTTGCCTCCCCCAGCAGGCCGCATTGCAGGGGCCCTTCCGGCTTCTGGCGGACATAGGGGACTTCCTCCGCGCGCACGGCGAGCGCGAATCCCGCCGCCACGAATGTCACCAAGGCTCGCCCGCTCCTCATGGACCCTATCCTGCAAGAGCCGCCGCGCTGTGCGCAAGGGGCTACTCGCGCGGTCCCGGCCCGGTGTTCCACATTTTGTGCATCACCTTCACATCCGGCACGGCCATGGGGCGCACCACGCGGAAGCCGATGTACTGGTTGCTCGTGAGATACCAGATCGACTTCGGGTTCTGCGGATCGATCGCCTTCCACGAGGGATCGGAGGGCACGCGTGCGGCGGAGCGCAGCGTTTCCGGCCCGCCTTCGTAGTAGTGGCCGCCGCGCGTCACGTGAGGGTAGCGGTTCACCGCCGGATGCCAGGGATTCTTCGCGCCAGCTTCCCATTTCGCATAGGCGTCGGGCTGATAGGCATCGAGACACCACTCGGAGACGTTCCCGTGCATGTCGAAAATCCCCCAAGGGTTCGGCTTCTTCTGCCCGACCTTCTGATAGGTGTAGTCCGCGTTTTCCGCATACCAGGCGTAGTCGCCGAGCGGTGCCGGATCGTCGCCGAAAGAATAGGCCGTCGTCGTTCCCGCGCGGCAGGCGTATTCCCACTCCGCTTCGGTCGGCAGCCGGTAGTAGTGGCCGGTCTGGGCGGTGAGCCATTCGCAGAACTTGCTCGCCGCGTGGTGGGTCATCGCGATCGCCGGCCAGCCCGCGCCGTAGCCCTCGCCCATCTCGAAGTGCATCGGCACGTAGGCCGGGGTCGGCTGGCTTACCACGTCCACCAGCGTCTCGCCCTCTTTGATCTCCGGCGCTTCGGAAGTCTTGTTATTGGAATCCCTGTCCAGCGTGCCGTCCTTGTTGCGCGACTTCCCGTTTTCCATGAAGCCGCGGTAAACGTCCCAGGTCATCTCGCACTTGCCGATCCAGAAAGGATCGACCGCCACCTTCACCTGCGGTCCCTCGTTCTCCTTCCGGCCCGCCTCGTTCGCGGGGGATCCGATGGTGAATTCCCCGCCGGGCAGCGGCACCATGTCGAAGGTGGCATCCTTCGCCGCGGGCACCTTCTCGGTATAGGCCTTCATCGCGTCGGCACTCGCGGGCGTTTCGCCCTTCTCCACCACCAGCGCGTGGATTTCCTCGGTTACCGGCAGGTATTGCGGGCTAGGCAGCTCATCGTTAGCTCCGGCGGCTTCCGCCGGAGCTGCAGGAGCCGCTGCAGCCTGTTCCTTTGCCGGAGCTTCCGCGGCGGGAGCGGTCTGTGTGGCGGCTTCTCCTTGAAGAAGGGCCGGCAGGAAGACCTCCAGTCCGCGCTGGGTCGGCGGATAAGGCTTTTGCTTGTCACAGCCGGCGACCAACGCGAGGGCGAGAAGAGAAAGGCGCTTCATTGAGCGGAAAGTCTGGGGGCGCGGCCGGATGAGGTCCAGTTCGCGCCCCGAGGTAACACGTTTGATTCAGCTCAACCCAGCTTGTGCTCGCCGGGCACCGGTACCGGCGTGACCGCGAAACTGTCCGCCATCTTCAAGGTATCCGGAGCGAGGTCCTGCTTCGATGCCCACATCTGCTCCCAAGTCACGCGCTGACCGGTGTGCGCGGCCTCCCGGCCGAGCAGGCCCAGCATCGTGCTGTTCGCCATGTACTCGCCGGTGTTGATGATCTCCCCCTTCCGCAGCGCGGCGAAGAACTCGTTGTGGCACACCTGATACATGTTTTGCTCGCTGCCTCCCGGTGCGCGGTACACCCACTGGCGCTTCTTTCCGTCCAAGCCCATGACCATCGGGGTGCTGGGGGCGATGGCAGTGCCTTTCTCGCAATAGATGCGATCCACCACCTCGGTGTGGCAGCCCAGGAACTGGCGCTCGCCCAGGTGACAGATCACGCCGCCCGGGTACTCGTAAGCGATATTGTAGTGGTCGTACACGTTACCCGCATCCGTGCGGTAGGCGCGGCCGCCGTTCGCCACCGCCGCGACCGGTGCCACGTCGCCCATCGCCCATGCGATCTTGTCCACCGTGTGCACCGCCTGTTCCAGCAGCGGGCCGCCGCTGGTCCATTCGAAATTCGTCCACCAGCGGAGCTGCCATTCCACATCCGCCATGCCGTCCGGCTTTTTCATCCCCGGCTGCAGCGGCTTCGGCGGGCTGCCCATATAGGTGCCGTAAACCGAATAAATCCTCCCCAGCTCGCCGGAAGTCACCTTGCCGTAGAGTTCGCGTACGCCGGGCGCGAAGCGCCAGCAGTAGCCGTGCTGGATTGCCACGCCCTTCTGCTTTGCCAGCTTGGCGGATTCCATCACGGATTGCACGCCGGCCACGTCCACGGCCATTGGCTTCTCAGCGAAGACGTGCTTTCCGGCTTCGATTGCCGCGCGCAGGTGCTGCGGGCGGAATCCCGGCGGCGCTGTCAGCAGCACCACGTCCACGCCGCTCTCGATCACCTTCTGGTAGGCGTCCAGCCCGGCGAACTGCCGCTCGGCCGGGACATCCACCTTCGCACCGAAGCTCGCCAGGCCGTTCAAGCTCCCGGTGATCGCTTCCGGGAAGGCATCGCCGATCGCCCACAGCACCACGTCGGGATCGGCGGAGAGCGCCTGTTGCGCCGCGCCGGTACCCCGGCCGCCACAGCCGATCAGACCGATCTTCAGTTTGGCATTCTTTGCTCCTTGGCCGAGCAGAAGGTTCGGAAATCCGGCGACGGCCGCGGTGGCGGCGGTGCCGACGAGCAAGTTGCGGCGTGAAAGAGATGGTGGATTCATGGCAGGTGCTTGGTTGGGAAACGGGACGGGAATACGGCTTCTTTCCTCTCCCGGCTTTCACCCGAATGGCGAGAAATTTTCCCTTAACCTCGTTTTTTGTGACAGATTCGGACGTTTTCAGACGAAATCAAGCCTCTTCGAGCTTGCCGCCCGCCAAGCGATTCGTCGAGTCTCCCCTTCAACATGGAAAACGCCTCTTCGCCCGCCGTGACCTCCCGCCTGTCGGTCATGATGTTCCTCCAGTTCTTCCTTTGGGGAGCATGGTTCGTCAGCCTGGGTGCCTGCTTGGATGCCAATGGTTTGGCCGGGATCATCGGGGCGGCCTACGGGAGCGCGCCCATCGCGGCCATTATCGCCCCGCTGTTCCTCGGTCTGGTGGCGGACCGCTTTTTCCCTTCGGAACGGGTGATGGGAGTGCTGCTCCTCATCGGCGGGGCCGCGATGCTTGCCGTTCCCGGTTTTGCCGCGAAAGGGGACGAGGGCATGGTCAAGGGCCTCTTCCTCGCCCACATGCTCTGCTACATGCCCACGCTCGGCCTCGGCAATTCCATCGCCTTCGCCAATATCAGCGATCAGAGCAAGTTCCCCGCGCTCCGGGTCTGGGGCACCATCGGCTGGATCGTTGCCGGTCTCATCACCGGCTTCCTCGGCTGGTCCACCAGTCTGAACATGTTCACCCTCGCGGGAGCCTCCTCGCTTCTCCTCGGCGTCTTTTCCTTCTTCCTTCCCCACACGCCTCCTCCGGCGAAGGGACAGCCTCTCAAGCTCGGCTCCATCTTCATGCTGGACGCCTTCAAGCTGCTTGCGAAGCCCGCCTTCCTGGTCTTCATCGTCTGTTCGACCCTCGTTTGCATCCCCCTCGCTTACTACTATAGCACCACCTCGATCTTCCTTTCGGACATGGGCTTCCACCAGCCCGCCTCGTCGATGAGCATCGGCCAGATGTCGGAGATCATCTTCATGCTCCTCATCCCCTTCTTTTTCCGGAAGCTCGGGGTGAAGCTGATGATCCTCATCGGCATGCTGGCATGGGTGCTCCGCTACGTGCTCTTCGCCTTCGGCGCGCCGGACCAGGTGGTGTGGATGCTCTTCATCGCCATCGCGCTCCACGGGATCTGCTACGACTTCTTCTTCGTCACCGGCTTTATCTACGCGGATAAGAAAGCCCCCGCGACCGGGCGCAGCCAGGTGCAGTCCATGCTCGTGTTCTTCACCCAGGGCGTGGGGATGTTCATCGGCTACAAGATCGCGGATGCGAAGATGAAGGTCGGGGTTCCCGATCACGCCGCCCTCGCGGCCGCCATCAAGGACGCTAGCCCCGTGCAGGAGTTGTCCTTTGCCCGGCAGCTCGGGCAGATGTTCTCGGTGGGCCTGCCGGAGGTGGATGCCGTGCTCCTTTCCTCCGCCTCGCTCCAGTGGAAGGCGTTCTGGCTCCTTCCCGCCGGCATGGCCGCCGTCATCGCCGTCATCTTCTTCATCGCCTTCTGGGACAAGTCCGCCGACGGCGGCGATGCAAAACATTGAAACCGAGGTCCGTAAGGGCCTCTGCGATCCGTTCCCGCCTTCCATCCATGAAAAATCTGACCCGCCGCCAGACCCTCAAGTCCCTCGCCGCCCTCGCGACCATCCAGATCGTGCCGAGCCGCGTGCTCGGCCTTGGCGGGCAGACCCCGCCCTCGGAGGAAATCACCAAGGCGATCCTCGGCTGCGGCGGAATCTCCGCTTCCCACCTTCCGATGCCGGGCAAGCTCCTCGCCCTCTGCGACGTGGACAAGGGCCACCTGGACCAGCGGATGAAGGAATCGGGCGGTGAAGCGAAGGGCGTGAAAGGCTACCACGATTTCCGCGAGGTCCTGCAGCGCGCGGACATCGATGTGATCCATGTGGCCACCCCGCCGCATTGGCACGCGCTGATGGCGATCGAAGCCGCGAAGGCAGGCAAGGACATCTGGTGCGAGAAGCCGATGAGCCGCACCATCGGCGAGGGCATCTCCATGGTGAAGGCCGTCGAGCAACACGGCCGCATCTTCCGCCTGAACACCTGGTTCCGCTTCAAGGATCCCTTCTATGGCATGGGCGTGCCCGTGAAGCAGCTCAAGAAGGCGGCCATGCACGACCTGCTCGGCTGGCCGCTCAAGATCACCGTCTCCGGCGTTACCGGCTTCGATTGGAAGCTTGGCCTTTGGGCCGGCCGGAAGAACCTGCCCGTGCAGCCGGTGCCGGAGGGTTTCGACTACGATTTCTGGCTCGGCCCCGCCCCGCTGAAGCCCTACAGCGCCCACCGCACCCACGGTTCCTTCCGCGGCTACTGGGACTATGATGGCGGCGGTCTCGGCGACATGGGCCAGCATTACCTCGATCCGGCCCAGTATATCCTGAACAAGGACGACACCGCCCCCATCTCCGTGGAAATCGATGCCGATCCGCAGGACCCCGACGCCATCGGCACCTGGCGCCGCATCGAGTTCACCTATGCCGACGGCTGCAAGATCGTCCTCGACGGCGACAACAAGGATAAGGACGCCGCCTACCTCGAGGGCCCGAAGGGCAAGATCTACAAGGACTTCAGGTCCAACATTCCCGATCTCGAAAAGAAACTCGCGGGGCTGGCCGATCCGGAGCCGCAGATCACCGATTTCCACGAGAGCATCCGCACGCGGAAGAAATTCGCTCTCAACGAACGGAACGGCTTCTGGTCCTGCACGGTGGTGAACATGGGGGTCACCGCCCACCGGCTGAACAAGAGCCTGAAGTTCGACCCGAAGACCCTCCAGTTCGACGATGCGGAGGCGAACAAGCTGATCCACCAGCCCATGCGCGGGCCTTGGAAGATCGAGGTGTAAGCATCGAGGGAAGTGCGGAAACGAAGGAGCCCGGGATTTCTCCCGGGGCCCGCAACAACCGAAGCAAGGAAAGGATCCTGCCTGACTATGGCAGGATCATGAAAAGCCCGCCGGAACTCGCCCAATTCGCCACTGGTGCCGGCACCCAGCGCCGTTCATAGCTCGCTCCCCAGGAGTCGGAGACCGCGAGTTCGTTGGTGGCCTCGTTGTAACCCACGATCATGCAGATGTGATGGTTGTCCTGTTCGGATTCCATTTTGACGATCGGCTCCGCCTTCTCGGCGATCTCCGCCGCCCAGGCTTTCCAGTCGGTCACGTTCCGGCGTTTGACGGTGTTCTTGTTCGCGGTCTCGTTGTAAGGCCCCAGCGATCGCATCGTCCACATCACCGGCACCCCTTGGTCGATGTAGCGCTTCACCTCGCGCACCCGTAGTTCCTTCACGCGTTCATCCTTGGTCCGGCGGCCCTTGTTTCGGACCTGCGAGCGCACTTCCTCCAGCAGGAATTCCACCGAGGTGCCGCCGCCCATGCCGCTCTTGCCCACCATGGCGAGCAGGTACATGTCGGCCTCGATCCCCGCGGTGCGCATCGCCCGCTCGAAGGTGGCCGGCACGCAGTAGCCCTTCGGCCCCTGGTCCACCATCGGGATCTGGCCGAGATAGACGTCCCCGTTTTCCTCCTTCACCACGTCTTGCACCAGACGCTTGCGGATGTCGCCGTCCTTCACCTTGGCGGTTTTTCCGCCGCCTTCGGCAAGGTCCAGCGGCACGATCGAAAGGGACACATATTCGTTCTCCTCGCTGGAAAGGATCAGCGCGTGGCCGTTCCAGTCCCAGCGCCGCACCGCGCGGCGCGTTTGCCGGGAGTCTCCGAAACGCTGCGTCTTCGGCTCGCCCAGCACGCTGGAGATCGCGGAAAGGACGGCCTTCTCGTCTTCCTCCATGGCCTTCGCGAGCGACTTCTCGTCCGCCTCGCTCTTGCCTTCGAAATGGTCTTCTCCCGCGCCGACGCCGCTCTTGAAATCGCCCTTGTTCGAATACACCGCGGAAAGCACGGACGCGTTGCCCTGCTCGTCGGCGTAGAGCGCGACGGAATACGGCCGCGCGCCGAAGAGCCGGTAGGACTCCCCGGTGTAGGAGCGCCAGCTCGCGCTGTGCTTCGTCTTCGATTCCTGGTTCAGGCTCAGCGCCACGGCGATTTCATCCGCCTTGCGGGCCTCGAAGGGGGTCCCGGAGAAAAGCGGGTGCCCTGCCATCTTGCTGAGCTTCGGCAGTTCCTCGGAAAGCTGTTTCGCCTCGGCCTCGAATCCCGTCCGCGCGTCCGCCGGGAGCAGGCCGGGAGCCACTTCGAAAAGCTTCCCGTCCGCCTCCCGGCGCAGCAGGTAGCGGTCCCCTTGGATGCCCTCGAAGCGGACCTTGATCGAGCCCCCTTCGCCGTCCTGCAGGACCTTCCACTCGCCGACGGCGGCATCAAGTGGGAGCGAAAGCGCCAGGGGGAGGCAGAGGAGCAGGGATCTCATAGGGGAAAGAAAAACGGGGTTGGCCACGGAATTCAATGCCGGAAAAAGCGGTGCCACGGCGGTCTTCCGTCTCCGCTTTCGGCTCCGGGCGCACGTTTGCACCCCGGCGGCGGAGCCACGGTCAGAGCTCCTTGACCCAGATATTGGCGAAATCGATTGCGGCACCGTGGTGCTGGAGGGCGATTTTGCCCTTTTCCGGGACGCCCGGGAGCTGGGCGTCCTCGATCACCGTTTCGCCATTGAGGATCACCGTGAGGCGGTCGCCCTTCATCGTGATCATGGTCCGGTTCCATTCGCCGACCGGCTTGTCCGCCTTCTTCTTGGGCGTCACGCCCGCGACCACCTCGGCGGATTGGCTTCCATCGGTGCGGTAGCCATAGACCTCGCCCGAGCCGCAGGGCCAGTTCCAGAGATTCACCTGGCTCTTGGAATTCCCGCGGAGATAGACGCCGCTGTCCAGCTCCTGCACCTCCACGGTTTCGCCGGTTTCCTTCCCGTCGGCACCGAGCACCGGCCGCTTCATCAGCGGCCCCGGCGCGCTCCAGCGCCAGTCGAAGATGAGGGTCATGTCCCCGTATTCTTTCCCGAACCACAGGTCCTTGTCCTTCGCCTCGCTTTTCCCGTCGTATTTCAGGATGCCGTTGATGGGACGCCAGTGGCCCTTGTCCCCCTCCTCGGATTCCCAGCCGTCCAAGGTGGTTCCGTCGAAAATCTTGGTAAATCCGGACTGCTTCGCCCCCTCCTCGTTCGCCGTCGGCGGAAACTCGCAGATGCTGAGGCGGCGGAAGGCGACCCGGTCCCCGTGGCCGCACAGCGCGATGTGGCCGGAGCGCCGCTTCACGCCCTTGTGGTCGGGGTGTTCCTTGCTCAGCTCGTCGAGCTTCGCGTTGAGGATCGTTTCGCCGTTTACGGTCACCTGCACGTCGTTGCCGTTCACGTAGATCCGCTCCTGGTTCCACTCGCCCACCGGCCGCAGCGGGGCCTTCTTGGCCGCCGCCAGGGTATAGAGCGAGCCGTGGAACTGGTACGGCTTGAGGTCCTTGTACTTCTCGGCGCTGTTATCCAGCACCTGCACCTCCATCCCGTCGTACGCGGCGTCGCCGGTCAGCGGATAGTGGATGCCGATCCCGTTGTTTCCTCCCGGCGGGAGCTTGAATTCAAAATCCAGCGCGTAGTTCGCGTAGATCCGCTCGGTGGCGAGATTGCGGCCTTCCGGCGTGCAGACGATGGCACCGTCTTCCACCACGTAGCCCTCGCCCTTCCAGCCGCTGAGGTCCTTGCTGTTGAAGAGGGAGACGCGCTGGAGCTTCGGCTCGGCGGCGGAAACGGCGAGCGGAAGAAGGAGAAGCGGGATGAATTTCATGGTATTGGGGATCGGTTGGGTGATTGGACTTCCACGACGGCGGTTGCGCCAGGGGTTTTCAGAGATCGATGGTTTTCCCGGTGCGGAAGCTCTCGTCCGCAGCGGTGACGATACGCATGGAGGCGACGGCGTCCTCCATGTGATCGGTGAGGTCGGTGTTTTCCAGGATCGCTTTCAGGAAATACTCCTGCTCGCGGTGGCACAGGTCGTCATGGTCCGGCTCGTCGTCGAGGCGGATGGTTTCGTCGGCCCGGGCAAAGGTCCCTTCCGGGGTGAGCCGGGAGTGATGGAGGCGGATCGCCTGGGTCTGCGTGTGGGCATCCACATTTGAACTCTGGCCTTCTCCGCCGGCCTTCTCCGCCACGATGGACGCGCAGCCTTTCGGCCCGACGACATCCTTCACGAAAAAGGCCACCTCGCTCATCATCGGGCCCCAGCCGGCCTCGTACCAACCCACGGAGCCGTCCTCGAAGGTGACCTGAAGCGCGCCGTAGTTGATTTTTCCTTCCGGCAGCTCGTCGCTCAGGCGGGCTCCGATGCCCGAGACCCGGATCGGCTTGGAGCGGGTCATCTGGCACATCACGTCCACGTAGTGGACCCCGCAATCGACCACCGGGGAGATGGAGGACATCAGCGCCTTGTGAGTCTTCCAATTGCTCCCGAAGGATTGCTGGTTGAGGTTCATCCGCATCACCAGGGGCTTGCCCAGCGTTTGCGCCATCTCGATGAATTTGATCCAGCTGGGGTGGTGGCGCAGGATGTAGCCGATCACCAGTTTCTTCCCGCTGGACTTCGCCTTCGCGACGATGGCCTCTGCCGCCGCGACATTTTCCGCCAGCGGCTTCTCGATGAAGACATGGCAGCCCGCCTCGAAGGCGGCCTCGGCATACGGCCCGTGGGTGTCCGGATAAGTGGAGATGCTCACCGCGTCCGGCTTGGTCGCCGCCAGCGCCTCGTGGAAATCCGCGAACTCCTCATAGCCGCCGCCCAGTTCGGCATTGAGCTTGCCGCGGCTTTCCGCCGAGCGGGTGACGATCCCGCAAATCTCGAAGCCGGGAATGCGATGATAGGCGAGGGCGTGGGAGCGGCCCATATGGCCGGCTCCAACGCAAAGAATTCGGATGGGATTCTGCATGATCGGGGCGTTAAAACGACTGAAGGTGACGGATTATTTCAAAATCGCCCGACGGACAAGGCTCATCGCACGGAGAGTGGCACCTCCCGGCCGGAGGCGGCAAGGATGGGGTTCGGGCCGGAAATGGAAAACGCCCCGGCCGTGTACGGGCCGGGGCGTTTTGGGGAGGGCCCGGCTTCTACCAATGAAGAAGCCGGGGAGGTTTTGGAGATAGGATCAATCGGCTCTGGAGAAATCGCCGCACCAGTCTTCCGCGGCCGTAACCGGGAACATGGATTCGAATTTCACCTCCTCGTCCACTTCAAAGGCAATGGTCTGCGGGGCGTGGCGGCGGCATTCGCCGTGGTCGTCCTCGAGTTTGTTCCAATGGACGCAAGCTTCACAGGCACGGGTGGTGGTTTTCGTATTCATACGCGGAAAAGGGATTTGTCACTATGGACCCCGATGTCCCGCAGGTGCAAGCAAAGGATGACTTGAGATCCAGTCTCAACTCAATGATTTCCAGGGAATTGAGACTCGTTCTCAATTCGCTCTCGAGATCCGTGGGGGAAGTTAAGTGCTAATCCGCTGCGTCAGATGAAGGCGAGGACCCGGCGGCGCAGTACCGCTGCCACGGCGCGACGAAGGAGCCGCCGGGGACCGAGAGCTCCAGATTCATGTTCCCGAGGGTGTCGTAGATCCGCACGGTGGTCCGCGTCTCGCCATCGACCCGGACCGGCAGCACCCACACGGCATGCGCATGGGCGGGGTCGATCCGCAGGATGCTCTCGCCAGGGCCGCCATGAACGGTGATGCCGCCTTCAAATGAAATCCACCGGGCATCGATGAAACGGGAGAGGTCGAAACCCTCGCCCCTCACCCGGCAATGGAGATCCGCACCGGAGTCAATGACGTCGGAGAGGATCGGGCTCAGCGGATGCGCTTCCGGATGGGCGCGGCGCTCGATTGCGGCCGCTTGGCAGCAGGGACAAGACTTGAAGGGCTCGGCGAGCGCGGCCCGCCATTCCAGGAGCTGCGGGAGCTCCACCTCCTCCCTGCAAAAAGTGGCGACGAAGTTTTGCAGGCGGGCGATTCCCTCCGGCTCGTCCGCAATCGCGATCCCCAAGGGAAAGCGGGCCTGCTCGAAGTCGAATTCGAGCAGGCCGGGGTTTTGCGGGAGCCAAGCGGTCCGGCTCGCATGGACGCCCGCCAGCCGTGAGGGAGCGAGCGCCAGGCCGAGCGAGGGGAAAAGCACGCGCTCCGCGGAGGTCAAGGCCGCCTCTCCGGAGTCGCCCATGACCACCAATTCCGCGGTCGGGTTTCTCGCGCGCAGGTAGAGCAGGCCGAGGGACGCGAGACCTTCGAAGAACCCCGGTGCGTCGTGCCGGAGGCGGATCGGAAGCTGGAGGAAAGAAGGGGCATTCATCGCCGGAAGACGGAAGTCGCGGCGGAGAGCGGGCCCTACCAAGACAACCCGCTCTCCGGCCGCGCGGCAACCGCCCGCATGCATACGAGCTGCCGCCGGCGCGTGCTGGTGATTGCTTGCGGAAATTTGGCGGGAAACCGTCGGGCGGCCGGGGAACTCTCCGCCGAACGCGGCCTTGGCAGGGACCGGGTGCCGTGTTTCCCTGCGCCGCCGCCGCCGCTTTCATCCCGTGTCCCATCCTTCATCCATCCGCCGCACCCTCGCCATCATCTCCCACCCGGATGCGGGCAAAACCACGCTGACGGAGAAGTTCCTCCTCTACGGGGGCGCGATCGACCTCGCCGGCAGCGTGACTTCACGCCGCGACCGGCGCAGCACCGCCTCCGACTGGATGGAGCTGGAAAAGCAGCGCGGCATCTCGATTTCCTCCACGGTTCTCCAGTTCGACTACGCGGGCTTCCGCATCAACCTGCTGGATACCCCGGGGCACGAGGATTTCTCGGAAGACACCTACCGGGTGCTCACCGCCGTGGACGCCGTCATCATGGTGGTGGACGCGGGCAAGGGGGTCGAGGCGCGGACGCGCAAGCTCTTCGAAATCTGCCGCCTCCGCGGGATCCCGATCTTCACCTTCATCAACAAGCTCGACCGCCCCACGCGCCCGCCGGTGGAGCTGATCGACGAAATCGAGAGCGTGCTGGGGATCGCGTCCCACCCGATGAATTGGCCTCTCGGCGACGGCCCCCGTTTCCGCGGCCTCATCCAGCGGCGGGACGGTCGGATGCACCTGTTCGAGCGGACGAAAGCCGGTGCTTACCGTGCGCCTGTTTCCGTGCTCGGCCTTACCGATCCGGCGGTGCGCGAGCACGTGGATAGCGATCTGGTGGACAAGGCGGTGGAAGAAATGGAGCTGCTGGACATCGCCGGCGCGGCCTACGATCCGCAGCGCGTGCTCGCAGGCGAGCTCACGCCCGTATTTTTCGGCAGCGCCGCGAACAACTTCGGCATCCAGCTCCTGCTCGACGGCTTCCTTTCCCTGGCTCCGGAACCGGCCGGTCGCAAATCGGGCGACACCATGATCGAGCCGGAGGACAAGCGCTTCAGCGGTTTCGTCTTCAAGATCCAGGCAAACATGAACCCGAAACACCGGGACCGCATGGCCTTCATCCGGATCGTTTCCGGGAAATTCGAGCGGGACATGTCGGTATGGCACGGCTCCGGAGCCAAGCAGATCCGCCTCTCCAATTCGCAGCGCCTCTTCGCCCAGGAGCGCGAGATCGTGGACGAGGCTTGGGCGGGCGACGTGGTCGGCCTGGTGGGCAACCAGCCTTTTGAAATTGGCGACACCCTGACCACCGATCCGTCGATCAAGTTCGACGAGATCCCGATCTTCCCGCCCGAGTGCTTCGCGACCATCCGCGGCCGCAGCACGGCGACCGCGAAACGCTACCGTGCGGGGCTCGACCAGCTCGTGCGGGAGGGCGTGACGCAGCTTTTCGAGACGGCTTCCGGCACGACCTCCCTGCTGGGCGCGGTCGGGCCCCTCCAGTTCGAGGTGCTCAAATACCGCCTGGAGTCCGAGTATGGCGCGGAAGTCGTCCTGGAGCACAGCCCTTGGACGGTGATCCGCTGGCTGATGGCGGATGGCGAGCCCGTCACGGGTGCCAATGCACCTACCGATGATCTTCCCGGCGGCTGCGCGTTGGCAAAGGACGCCGCCGGCCACTGGGTCGTGCTCGCCGAGGCCGAATGGGCCCTGCGCAGCTTCAAGAGATACCACGAGACTTGGGAGCTGGCGGAGCGGCTGGTGAAGTAGCCGCGGCGCTGCCATCAGGGATCCGCTGGCAATGACTCCTCCGGGGTTGCCCGTTCCCGGAAACGCCGCATACCCTCCGCGCGTGTCCGGCAAGAACATCGTCTATTTCGATCTCGAAACCCAGCGCAGCTTCGGCGACGTGGGGGGCTCCGCCCACAAGGGCAAGATGGGGATCTCCGTCGCCGTCACCTACAGCACCGCCCGCGGAGGCTACCGGATCTACGGGGAGAGCGAGGTCGATCAATTGGTGGACGAACTGGTGCGCGCCGACCTCGTCGTGGGGTGGAATCACGTGGAATTCGATTACCCCGTGCTCCAAGGCTACACCATCTACGATCTGCCGGCCCAGACCGTGAATCTGGACATGATGCTGGATCTCCAGGAGCGGCTCGGCTTCCGAATGAAACTCGAGTCCGCCGCCGCCGCCTGCCTCGGCACCGGCAAATCCGCGGACGGGCTCGACGCCCTGCGCTGGTGGCAGGAACACAAGAAAACCGGGGACATCGCCCCGCTGATGAAAATCGCCGAATACTGCGCCTTCGACGTGAAGGTCACCAAGTGCGTGCACGAATACGCGCTCGCGAACGGCCACCTGAAATTCCACGACCGCGGCGGCCAGATGCAGGAAGTGGCCGTGGGCTGGCTGTAATCAGCCAACCACGCCGATCATCCCCAGGACGCCCCAGACGGCATACCCGAAGAAGGCGATCAGGAGGATCAAGAAGACGTAAACGCTGACGTCGATCTGCTTGCGGGTCATGGCGCGGGGCTTGTAAAGCGGACTCCCGGCGGTGCCAAGGCGAAATCCGGCACTTTCCTTTCCCGCTGAAACGAAAAGGGTCCCGGCCACCCAAGTTGGCCGGGACCCCTGTTTCCGTCAGACCCGTATCAAGGGGTAATCTGCACCCGCATGAAGCCCTTCGCCGGCAGCCCGTCGGAGCCGCTCAAGCTGAAGGTGCGGTATTCATAATTTGCTGGCAGCCCCGGATCAACCGGCGGCGGGACCATCGCTACCGGCGTCACCGTGGTATTGAAGTCCACCAGATCGGTGCTGCCTTGAACCGTGTAGGTCGTCCCTTCGCCGGCATGCGTGGCCGTCGATGAGGCACCCGTGCTGAAGGCCGGCGTGCCCGTGTGGACCGCGATGGTCAGCAGCAGTTCGCGGGTCGTTCCGCCGTCGCTGCTATCCGCAGCGAACGCGAAGACCTTCGGCCTGCTGGTTGGATCGTTCGGCACGCCGCCCAGGGCGTGTTCGAAGCGGTTCGAACCGCCATCGGCATCGGGATCGGCATCCGCGCCGATGATGGCCGGATTGGTCTCACCCGGGAAGTAAGTCGCGATCCAGTCTTCATAACCGGACTGAGGGCGCACGATGGCGATTTGTCCGAGGGCTTGGTAGTTATAATCGATCGAGTAGCCCGGCGGCAGGGTTGGCACGCTGGCGAATTGCGTACCCGTCAGCGAGCCGTAGCGGGCGATGATGTATACCGGCTGGGTCGGGGTGCCCGTGAGCTCCAGGGTGGCGTTGGTGATGTCCAGGTTGCCCGTCGTCTCCAGCTCGCCGTTCGGAACACCGGCGTTGTCGTCGATGTTGATGGAGAGCTTCGCCGTGGCCGCGAAGGTCGCGGAAGCCACGGAGAGCGTGCCGGTGGCATCGCCGGGGACCAGGGAGGCCCCGGCCGCGACAGACACGGCACTGCTGAGGATTCCCGTGCCGCCCAAGCCGCCCGCGTTCACCTGCGTGGCCCCGGTGTAGGAGCTCACGCCGTTGAGTCGGAGGATGCCCGCGCCGTTTTTCACCAGACCCCCGCCGCCGCCGCCGTCGAGCAGGTTCGGGAAGATCCGGATGTTTTTGCCGTCGGTATCGATGATGGCACCGCCGTCTTCGACGTTGACCGTCTCCAGGTTGAACATGAAGTCCTCGTTGGCATTCGACCGCGCGCGCAGGATGCCGCCGTCGAAGTTGAAGGTGCCGTTGCCGGCCCCGTTGTTGCCGTCGAAGATCTGCTTCGCCGTCAGGGTGCCGCCATCCAGGTTGAAGGTGGCGGTGGCTGCCGCGGTGTTGGTGATCACCAGGTTTCCGGCCACGTTCAAGTTCCCCGTCCCGGAAAGGGTCGCCGTGGCGTTACCGTCTTCCGCGATGAAGAAGGCAGCACCCGCGTCCATCTGCTGGAACAGGCCGCCGGAGATGTGGATGATCCCCGTGGAGCCTTCGAAGCGCGCCCCGCTGATCCACTCGGCGGCGGTGATGGTCCCGCCCGTCTGGTTCAGGGTGCCGGTTGTCAGGGCTCCCTTGCCGATGAAGATCCGGCCGTTGCTGGTGACGGTGGCGGAGTCGTTGACGTTCAGCGTGCCATTGGAAGTCCCCACGTCGGCGATGTTGAAGTCGCCGTTGCTGACGACGCTGCCGTTCTCGTTCACGGTGAGCGTGCCGGTGCCGTCGTTGCCGATCGAGAACCAGCCCCCCGTCTTCGTGAGGCTACCGCTGTCGTTGATGGTCATGTTGACCGTCGAGGTCGGGCTCAGGGCCATCTGGAACGAACCGTTCGCCGCAATGGAAGAAGTTCCGTTGAGCGTGATGTTCGTGGTGGTGGAGCCGTCTTCCCCGAGCACGCTGTTACCCCCGATCGTCCAGTTGGTATCGGTAAGCGTCAGGTTCTGGGTGCCGTTGCTGGCCTCCCCGCCGAAGCCGGTGCTCAGGTTGGAAGTTTGGATCGTGGATCCCGTTGCGGTCAGGTTGCTGATCGCGCCCGTGGTTCCGTTATCCCGGCCGATGGCCATCCAACCCGTCGCCGTCAGCGTCGTGTTGTTCAGGGTCAGCGTTGCGGGGACATCCAGTTCGGATCCCACCCACACGTCGCCGGTCACCTGGTTGGTCTGGGTGCCGCCACCGCTCAAGACGAGATTCCCGCCGTCGATTTGCAGCGCTCCGCTCCCGCCCTTGGCCAGCACGTTCGCGCCGGGGTTGGTCAGGGTCAGGGTACCGGCTCCGGTCTTCTCGAATTTCCCGAAGGTCGGGGTGGTCACCGCGCCGGCGATGGTCAGGCTGTCCGTGACGCGGATCCCGCTCAGGATTCCGTCGTTCGCCGCGGCGATGCTGTAGCCGCGGTCGATGGTGACGGGACCGCCGGTGTAAACCAGCGTGCCGCCTGCGAGGGCGAGATTCGCCGGGTCCACAGACGCCGCGCCGATCGAGCTGGCCAGGCCTCCGTTGGCGAGGGTCGCCGCGGTCAGCGTGCCGCCTTCGATCCGGGTCACACCGGTGTAATCGTGGCTGGTGGTCAGGCTCACGTCGCCGTTATTCGTCTTGGTCAGGCCGGTCGTGCCGCTGATCTTGCCGCCTCCGCTGGCCCCGATCACGTAAGGAACGAAACTGTTGTCGAAGACCACGCTGCTCGGCGTGACAACCTCCGTGATGGTAACATTGCCTTGGGCCTCCCCGGAGACCAGATCATCGAAAAGAACCGGGTTCCCGTTGGTGTATTTGATCTCGGCGAAGCTAAGTCGGTCCACCCAGTTGTTCGGGTTCGGGCTGTTGTCGTCGTCGTTCCAGTTGCCGTTGAAGGTGGCATCCCATCTCGGTTGCGCCACGCTGGTGACATTGAGCGTCACCACGCCGCCCACCTCGCTAAGATTGCCCACAACACCCAGGGGCAGGGTGCCCAGCACGAAGCTACCGGCACCCGTCTTCGAGCCGTACTCGATGACAGGGTAGCTGCCCACCTCCGGGAAAGGATCGCTCACGTTCACAGCCACCGGCCCGTTGAGGGTGGCGGCGCCGTTGATCTTCAGAGGAGCGTCGAGCGGGTTCCCGGAGGCGTTGTCCAGGACGAGATCGACCGAGGTTCCGGTCGCGCCGAAGGTGACCGAGGCGACCTCCAACTGCTGGGGGTCGAAGGGAAACTCCGGATCGGGAATAACCGCCACGCCGATTCCGGCACCGGCTTCGACGGTATAGCTGGCGATCCCCGTGGAAAGGCTGCTGAGGATCAGCTTGCCCGCATTCACGGTCGAGGCACCGTTGTAGGTGCTCTTGCCGGTCAGGGTCAGGGTGCCGACACCTGATTTGGTGATGCCGCCGGTGCCGCCGAACACTTGGGGGACCGTCGCGCTGAAGCCGTTCGTGTTCACGTTGAGGCCGCCTGCGGCGAGCGTCGCGGTGTCCAGATTGGAGATCCAGTCGCCGGTCAGAGCCTCGCCGATCTTCACCTGCGTGCCGTTGAAGGTCACGGTTTCGGTTCCGGCTCCGCCGCTCAGCCCGGTCATCTGCAGGATCCCGCCGTTCAGATTCACGGTGGCGGTCGAGCTGGCGTTCTGGGCCGGCACGACCTGTTTGGCGCGGAATTCGCCGCCATTGAGGGTCACGGTCGCGGCATCGCTCTCGCCGAACCAAGTGACGCCGTTTTGGACGTTCACCAGACCGCCCGTCTGGGTCATCGTTCCCGGACCGCTGGCACCCACGATGAAGTTGCCGCCGCTGGTCGGGGTTTTGTTGAGCGTGCCGCCGTTGACGTTCAGGGTGCCCGTGCCGCTGCCGCGGCCGATGGCCACCCAGTTTTCCACGTTGATGGTTCCGGCGTCCAAGGTGATCACCCCGGTGCTGCCCGCTCCTTGTCCGGCCCACAGCTCGCCCGCCACGTTCACCACCGCGGATGCCCCGTTGACTGTCATCGTGCCCGTGCCCGAGCCGACGTAGTGCGCGTTGCCGTTGCCGCCCGCCGGCTCCACGCCGCCGATGCTGAGCAGGCGGGTGACACCCAGGGTCCCTCCCGTCATGTTCAAGGTGGAGACCGGGAGACCTTCCGCGATGTTTCTCACCCCTACCGCGAAGAAGGCGTCGCCGCCGCCGCCGGTGTTGTTGAAGGTGCCGCCGCTGATATTAACGGTGCCCGTCGTTGCGCCGAGGCCCACGAAAGCGCGCGAACCGGTATGGGTGATCGTGCCGCCACTGAGGCTCAGCGTTCCATTCCCCCCGCCTTCCGCGGTCTCGCCTTCCTCCTGCTTGCCGATGAAGGTCCAGCCGCCGGTGGTCATGGTGCCGGCATCCATCCGCACCACGCCGGTGCCGCCGCTGGAGCCGACCCCCAGGTCGGAGCCGGTGTTCACGGTGCCGGTGGTGTTGATGTTGAGAGTCCCGTTGCCGCCGCCCGGATTCTGGTTGCCGCCGACATAGAGGCGGCCGGTGATATTGAGGCTGCCGGAGCCGGTTCCGAAGCCGGTGAGGGCGCCGCCCGCGGCGGCGGTGTTCGCCAGGTTGTAAGTTCCGGTGCCGCCCTCGCGGCCGATGAAGGACCAGTTGCCGCCACCGCCGCCTGCCACGGTGCCCGCGAGCTGATCGACGCGGCCCGTGCCGCCGGCACCGCCCACGATGATGTCCCGGGGGTTGGCGGAGGGGCTCGCCGTCACCACGGGGAAATTGTTCAGGGTGTTTATGAAGGCGTCGTCGAAATTGTCGCCGGAAGGTTGGCCATTGGGGAACGCGGGCACGCGGCCCAGGCTCCAGTTGCCGGCGTTGTTCCAATTGTTATCCACGGCACCGGTCCAGAGGTTGTCCACCGCGAGCGCGGTGGTTCCGAGGACGGTGGTGCCGGCGAGGAGACAGGCGATCCAGCGGGCGTTCCGGGAGGTGGCGGTGGCCATCAGGGAGGCACGCGTGATGGGTTGACGGGTCGATTTTTTCATCGGGGTTAATCTTGGGTCGTTTAACGGGAAATCGCGGGGCCGGGGTCATGGCCGGAAGTCGCCCTTGGGATGGACGGCTGCCGCGAAACGCGCCGGGCGGAATGTCCGGCGCTGGGTTTGGGTCGGGGTTCGGGTTTCCCAGACGGAAAGGAGGCTCTCACGTCTAGGGGTTTCATATGTAGATCTTGTTTTTTGGAAAAACAACCGCGTTTGAGTTTTATGACGAAGAATTAACGGCTCCCTGATTATGAATTTTAAATCATCCTTGAGCCGAAGGAGCTTTCTAAGATTTGTTATACAAATCTTGTTCCACGGGGGGCCGTCCGGGCCCTCAGGCGAATGCGGGTCGGGGAGCCGGGGCCGTTTTCGCCACCGCATCCGCATGCCACTGCCAGCCCGGGTGGCGCACGTAGGCCAAGGCCTCCCTCACGTCGATCCCCCGGCGGGCGAGGGCGATGTGCTCCGCGCGGTGCCGCTCCCAGATGGCCTTTTCCTCGGGGGTCGCCCGGTGCCGTTTGCGGTAGGGGGCCCGGTTTCCCACCAGCATCACGAAATAGCCCTCGATCCCGAAGTCGTTCTGGGTGGAGGGCAGGCGGTAGCGGCAGAAGCCCGTAGGCCCGTTTTCCTCGTAGAAATCCAGCAGCGGTGCGATTCCGGACAGATCCGTATCCGCTTGGCAATGCCGCCAGAAGGGCGTGTCCATCGCCGTGTTCAGCTTGTAGTGCAGGCCCAGGAAGTCCCGGATGTCGTTCCACGTGGCGCGGGTGAGCTCGTTGTAGAGATCCCGCATGCCAGGGGTCGGCTCCATTTCGCAGTGGAGCAGGAAATCGACCATCGTCTGGCAATGGGCGCAGACGATCATCAGCGCCGTGGCCTCCAGCGGCTCCACGAAGCCCCCGGCGTTGCCGATCGCCACCACGTTGTCCACCCACATCCGCCGATAGGCGCCGCTGCGGAATTTCACCACCCGCGGCGCTTCCGGCGCCTTCGGGTTCTTGCGCTTGTACTCCGCCGCCGCGTCGTCGTCGGAGATCGCCTGCGAGCTGTAAACGTAGCCGCGGTTGATGTGGTGTTCGTGGTCGATCCGCCAGCACCATCCCGCGTCCATCTGCTCCGCCGTCGTGTAGGGCAGGATCGGCTCATCCGTCCGCTCCCATCCGCCGATGACCGCGCGGTCGCAGAAGAGGGTCTTCCCGAAATCCTCGAAGGGCTCTTCCAGCTTCTTGCCCAGCAGTTCGCTGCGGAACCCGCTGGCATCCACGAAAAAGTCGGCCTCCAGCCGCCGCCCGTCCTCCAGATGGATCGCGGTGACGCCGCGCGCGTCGCGGTCCGCGCCCGTCACCTTGCCGTCGGTGAATTCCACCCCCGCCTCGCGGGCGACCACTTCCAGCATGTTCACGAACTTGTGGTTCTCGATGTGGAAGGCGTGCCAGGGCTGGACGTCGGGCGCGCCGTTCGGCTGACGGGGGAAGGCCTTGTCCTGGCGCATCAAAGCCGCAGCGGGATCCACGCAGGAGAACTCCTCGTCGCAGTAGAAGCCGTTCGGCCGCGGGAGGTCCGACCATTGTGAATCGAGCTGCGGGGCGAAGGTGTAGTCGAAACGGCCCCGCGGGCCCCACTCGAAGCGGATGCCCAGCTTCCACGTGGGCTCCGCCAGCTCGTAGAAGCGTTTCCGGGAAATGCCGAGGTACTCGAAGATGTGCCGCGGGAAATTCGGCGTGGTGCCTTCTCCCACGCCGATGACTCCCAGTTCGGGGCTGCGCACCACCCGCACGTGTACGCCGGGAATCTTGCGCCTGAAGGAGAGGGCGGCGATCAGGCCGGCACTGCCGGCACCGAGAACGATGATGTTTCGGATCATGGGGATTTTTTCGGATAAGAGCGTTCGCAGCTCTTCCGATCCCCCGTCGCGGGCGCGACAATACCTTGGGCGCGGCGGGCGTTCCGGAATCGCCGGAAAGCCGCCCGCTGCGGGCTTGAAGCCCCGGGAACGGGGAGGTCACATCAGGGCCGGGCCGGTAGAGACTCCGGCTGGGAGCGGCCTTGGGGAAGGTGGCTGCGTGCGTCTGTGGGTCTTGGATTTTGTTGAACAAGCCCGGGATTTTATCCATGCCGCCCCTTGTTGCGGCACGGCTCGCCGGGTGCTGCTCGTCCTTTGGGTTTTTCAGACTTCCAGCATCCTTCCTCTAAAGGTGAAACGCGTTTGAGTCTAGCCGGAAGTGGGTCTGCAGGGCGCACGATTCCGACAGCGCGCGAGGCATGCGGACATTCCCAAGGGCTGAAGATGTCATACACCCCGGGTGCCGGTCGGCGTCCCACCGGGCCCGACCGCATGTATTTTTATCGACTTCCCGACACATGTGGGTGCGCCGGGTGCCGGGGAGCTAGATTCCCAGCCCGGCGAGAATCTCCTCCACCGGTGCCATCCGGCCGACGCCTTGGTAGCCACACGCCAGATCGCCCTCCGCCGGGCCGATGAAGCGGCAGCCATCTTCCCGTAAGCGCGCGACATTCCTTTGAACCGCCGGGTGAAGCCACATCTTCCCGTTCATCGCCGGAGCGATCACCACGCGGGTGCTGCGGGGCAGGGCGAGATAGATCGACGACAGCGGGTCCGGCGCGAGCCCGTTGGCGAAATTTCCGATCACGTCCGCGCTCGCGGGAGCCACCAGAAAAAGCTCCGCGTTGTCCGCCAGCTCGATGTGCCCCGGCTTCCAGCTCTGTTTTTCATCCTCCAGCGTCACCAGCACGGGATTCCGCGTCAGCACCTGCAGGGTCAGCGGCGTGATGAATTCCGTCGCCGCGCGGGTCATCACCGCGTGCACCGTGTGACCGGCCTTCACCAGTTGCGAAGCGAGGTCCGCCGCCTTGTAAGCCGCGATCGAGCCGGTGATGCCGAGGACGATGTTCACGCCGGGAGTCTTAGCCGCGAATCCGGATTGTCCAAGCGGATGTGGCAAGGTCGTCCCGGAACCGGCTGCCGCTACACCTTCAATCTCGCCACCCTCAACCTCTCCCCGATCAGCAGCGCCTTGAATTTCGCGTAATCCTCCTCGTGCGTCGCGGAAAGCAGGCGGTAGCGGTACTCCGGCCAATGCCGCATTTCGTCGATGGCATTGCGCAGCCGCAACTCGATGACTTCGGCGCTGTCGGTGCCGCGGCCGTTCAGGCGCTTGGCCAGTTCCGCCTCGTCCTGAGGCATCACGAAGAGATCCACGAGAGCCAGGCGGATCGCGGGATCCTCGCAGGAGCGCACGAGAGCCGCTCCCTGAACGTCGATGTCCATTACCACGTCGATTCCCGCGGAGAGACGCCCGGTCACCTCGCTGCGCAGGGTGCCGTAGTGGTTCCCGTGCACGAGCGCGTGCTCCAGGAAATCTCCGGCTTCCTCCCGGCGGATCATTTCCTCCGCGCTCAGGAAGTAGTATTCGCGGCCGTGTTCTTCCCCCGGCCGCGGCTTGCGGGTGGTGCAGGAGACGGAGAACTGGGCCTCGCCTTCTTCGGCGAGCCGGCGGCAGAGCGTGGATTTCCCCGAGCCCGAAGGCCCGGAGACGAGGAAGAGGATGCCGGTGCGCGCCATGTTGCGGAGAGGGGGATTGGCGATTGCCGGGGGAAAAGGCAATCGCGGAAGCTGCCCCGGCTGCTTCAGGCCGGGGCGGTGTCCCTTGCGCCACCCGCGAGCAGGATGGCCTCCCCTGCCAGCCCGGAGCGGATCAGCAGCGGCTCCAGCGCGGCCTCCCGGCCCATGAAGCGGCGATAAAGCTCATCCACCGGTGCCGAATTTCCCTTCGAGAGGATGTGCTCCCGGAAGGCCGCGCCGGTCGCCGGATCGATCACCCCGTTTTCCTGGAAACGGGTGAAGGCGTCCGCGTCCAGTACCTCCGCCCAGTTGTAGGAGTAGTAGCCCGCGGCATATCCCGTGGGCGCGCTGAAAAGGTGGCCGAAGCGCCGGGCCATGCTGGGCGCGTCCGTCTTCATCGGCACGCGGTAGCTGGCCAGGATCTCGCGGTCCACCGTGTCGAGATCGCGGCCGGCGTAGCGGTCCAGATGGATGTGCAGCTCCAGGTCCAGCTTGCCGAAGGCGAGCTGCCGCATGAAGGCGGTGGCGCTCATGTAGTTCCTCGCGGCGATCATCCGCTTGAAAAGATCCTCCGGGATCGGCTCGCCGGTCTCGTGGTGCCGGGCGAAGAAATCCAGCGATTGCCGGTCCCAGCAGAAATTTTCCATGATCTGCGAGGGCAGCTCGACGAAATCCCACGGCACATTCGTCCCGGCCAGCGCGCGCACCGGCACCTCGCTCAGCAGGCCGTGCAAGAGGTGGCCGAACTCGTGGAAAATCGTCTCCACCTCGCCGTGGGTCAGCAGGGCGGGCTTGCCGTCCACCGGCGGGGTCATGTTGCCGGTGATGAGACCCAGGTGGGGATCGCGGGCCGTGCCCTCGCCGCTGGTGACCATCGTGGTGCTGACCGGCGTGTCCA
>CBIHMP010000019.1:0-23641 GCA_966211015.1 uncultured Luteolibacter sp.
ACGCCGCTGCCGCCGTTGCCAATCGTCTGCGTGCCGGTGCCCGGCGCGCGCGCGCCGAAACTCATCACGCGCGAGATGCTGCGGCTGATGCAGCCCGGCAGCGTCTTCGTGGACATCGCCGTGGATCAAGGCGGCTGCGCGGAGACCACACGGCCGACCACCCACCATGCCCCGACTTACGTGGAGGAGAACGTGATTCACTACTGCGTGGCGAACATGCCCGGTGCCTACGCCCGCACCGCCACGCAGGCGCTGAACAACGTGACCCAGCGATGGATCACCCTGCTCGCGGACAACGGCGTGGCAGGAGCCTGCCGCATCCGCAAGGAAGTGCTCGGCGCGGTGAATTGCAGCGGCGGGAAACTTACCTGCGCACCCGTCGGCGAGGCCCACGGCATGCCCGTGGAATCCGCGGCGGAACTGCTGGGGGTGTAGCGCGGCACGGCCTGCGATTACCTCCGCTCCGCGAGTTTCGCGGCCACCGCGAGACCCGGACTGCCCGCATTTGCATGCCCGGCGTCTCTTCCCAATCCGCTTGCGGCCAATCGGGCATATATGGCGTGATTTCAAGGGCCAAGCGGTTCCGCAGGGTTGGCAGAAAGATTGCCAGCCGCTAGACCGTCCCGGCTTACACGCTCATCCATGCCGCACTCTTCCCATATCGAAAATCCCGACGTTATCCTGATTGGCAGCGGTGTCATGTCCGCGAATCTCGGCGCCATGCTGAAGTGCCTGGAGCCCGGCCTTTCCATCCAGGTCTACGAGGCTACGGAAGAACTTGCCCAGGAAAGCTCCCACGGTTGGAACAACGCGGGCACCGGTCATGCCGGCATCTGCGAACTGAGCTACACCCCGCACCGCGAGTCCGATGGCACCGTGAAAGTGGCCAAGGCCATCGAGATCTTCGAGCAGTTCGACCACTCCAAGCAGTTCTGGGCCCACGCCGTCGCCAGCGGCATGGTGGAAAACCCGAAGGAGTTCATCAATCCGGTCCCGCACCTCAGTTTCGTCCACGGCGAGGACATGGTGGGCTACCTGAAAGCCCGCCATGACGGCATGGCCGCCCACCATTTCTTCAAGGAGATGGAGTTCTCCACCGATCGCGCGGAGATCGGCAAATGGGCCCCGCTGCTCGTGGAGGGCCGCAAGGAGGTCCCCATTGCCGCGACGAAGATGGACGCGGGCACGGACGTGAACTTCGGCAATATTTCCCGGAAGCTCCTTTATTGGCTGGAGAAGCAGCCGGGCTGCGGCATCGCCTCCAACCATCGCGTCGTGGACCTGACCAAGACCGATCACGGCTGGGAAGTAAAAGCGAAGGACCTCCGCACCGGCGAGATCCACGAGAACAACGCGAAATTCATCTTCGTCGGCGCAGGCGGCGGCAGCCTGAACCTTCTTCAAAAATCCGGCATCCCGGAGGCGAAGGGCCTCGGGGGCTTCCCGATCGGCGGTCAGTGGCTCATTTGCGAGAATCCGGAGATCGTCGCAAAGCATCAGGCGAAAGTGTACGGCCAGCCGCTCGAATCCGCCCCGACGATGGCGGTGCCGCATCTGGACACCCGGATGCTGGACGGCAAGAAGACCCTGCTCTTCGGGCCCTTCGCCGCCTGGACCACCAAGTTCCTGCACAGGAAGGGCAGCTATCTGGATCTTCCGCTTTCGGTGAAACCGGACAATCTCGCAACCCTGCTCAAGATCGGCGTCAGCAACCTGCCGCTGGTGCGCTACCTGATCCAACAGGGCACCCAGAGCATGCAGGACCGCATGGAAGTGCTGCATGTCTTTTACCCCGCGGCGAAGCCCGAGGATTGGAAGCTGATCGATGCAGGGATCCGCGTGCAGGCGATCAAAAAGACCGACGGCGAGGCGGGGATCGTCCACTACGGCACGGAGGTCATCACGAACGAAGACCGTTCCATTTCCGCCCTGCTCGGTGCCTCACCCGGGGCTTCGGTCTCCGTGAACATCGTGCTGGAGGTCGTGAAGAAATGCTTCCCCCACCTCCTGGACACTCCCGAAGGCAAGGCCCGGATGCGGGAAATGATCCCCACTTGGGACACCGATCTCAAGAAACCGGAGAATGCGAACCTCTACCGGGAAGTCGCCCGCCGGACCAACGAACTGCTGCAATTGGCCTGAGCCCCCCGGGGAGCGCGGCGAATCGCCGCACTCCAACCGCATCAAGGGTCAGCGGCTTCTACGGGCGGCTTCTTCGAGAAAAATTTCCGCCAGCCGGAAGCAACGGCGGGAGATCTTCCGGGCGTCGTGATCGTCGATCAATGCCAGCCCCTCTTCCCCGACCTCGGCTTGGAAAATCTTCCACGCCTTCCTGGCGACTAGGTCGGAATCGAGCTTCGGCCGCGGCGTGGCATGCATCATCGGCGTGGACGCCTGTTCCGCGGGCTGGGCGGTAGCGGGAGCCTCGCCGTGCGGCGCCACCGCGTGCGGGTGCTGGGACTGCTGCTGTGGTTGCTGGCCGTGCTTTTTCTTCCGCCGGCGGCGCTTCTTGGAATTTCCTCCCGGCTCACCGGCAGGAGTTTCCACGAGGAAGGCGATGCGTCCCGCATCGTGGCTTTCGGAAACGCCCTCACCGGCAGCGGACACGCTCTCACCGGCAGAAGCGGAGGGCGTGCGTTCGGGGGCTGGCTCGGGAGCTGGCGCTGCCTCGCGTGCCGCAGGCGCTTCCGCCGCGGGTGCGGCATCGGTCTCTGCCGCGGGCCGGGCCTTGGCCGTCTTGCGGACGGAAGGACGCTTGCGGGCTGTCTTGGCCGCCGGGGTTTCGGCCGGGGCGGCATTGTCGTCGGAATCTTCGCTCATTGTTTGCGGAAAAAAGTCTTCGTGATCTCGGAACGTCGAGCGGAAAGCTCCGTCCCCTATGAGTTCTCTTATAGTAAAATAAAAGCCGCCGGAAGGATCGCGGCGGCTCTCGGGCAGCTTCGCCCGGCACCCGCAGCAGTTGCGGCCGCCGGAGACGCGCCCCCGGTTATTTCCAATTCTTGATGTCGTCCAAGCAATCGTTGTGCTTGTAGTCGGCATTCGTCTTACCGTCCGGTCCACAGGACCAGATATCGAAATCCGGGTTCACGGCATCCGGCGCATCGCCGGAACGGTAGCGGTAGAAGTTGCCCCAAGGATCCACGATCCGGGCTTGGGCGTTGGTGCCCTGCATCCAGGCTTGCCCGCCCTTGGTGTTATATTCGGGATCGAATTCCGGCATGTAGATCACCCCGCCGGTATCCCGGGCTTCGTAGCCGTCCCAGTAGAGATGCTTGTACAGCACTTCGTCCCCGCGCTCCCCGGCAGGATCGAGGCTGGTCGGATAGGAACGATTGTCGCTGTGGTACTCTTCCAGTTTGTTCTCGATCAGCGTAACTTGGAGCTTCGCCTTCTCCCGAGCCTGCTTGGCTTGGATAAAGGACATGCCGGCCATCGTCAGCCCGGCCAGGACGACGATGATCGCTACGACCACCATCAGTTCCATCAGGCTGAAGCCACCGGCTCCGCGACGGGATTCGTTGAGTTTCATTGGATTTATGGGGTTCCCGGGATGGAACCGGCACTTTGGCCGGTCCCGCCGCGGGTCACATGTTGCCCATTTCGGAGATGATCTTGATCAGCGGCAGGAAGAGCGCGAACACCACGGCACCCACCACGAGGGCGAGGATAACGATCATGATCGGCTCCAGGATAGAGGTAAGCGCGGTCACGGCGTTGTCCACCTCATCATCATAGACGTCCGCCACCTTCAAAAGCATTTCCGGGAGCTGGCCGGTCTCTTCGCCCACGTCCACCATCGAAATAACCATCGAGGGGAAAATGTTCGAGGACTGCATCGGCGTGACGATCGACTCCCCTTCCTTCACCGCCTCGTGCACCTTCTCGATGGCGTCGGAAACAACGACATTTCCGGCGGTATCGCGGGTGATGTTGAGCGCCTGGAGAATCGGCACACCGGAGGTCACGAGCGTGCCGAGCGTACGGGAAAAGCGGGCGATTGCCGACTTCCGCTGGATGTCGCCGAAGATCGGCAGCTTCAGCTTCATCGAATCGATCACACGGCGGCCCTTCTTGGTCTTGCCCCACATGTTCATCAGGAAGCCGATGAGCATGAAGACGAGGAACACCCAGACGATGTTCGGAATGATCCAGACGCTCGGCTTGAGGAAGAACTTCGAGGTGCCGAAGACGATCTGCGAGATCATCGGCAGCTCCGCGTCCTTGCCCAGCTCGGCGAACATCGTCTCGAACTTCGGAACGATGAAGAGCATGAGGAAGACGAGGATCGCCACCGCGATGAACATGACGATGACCGGATACACCATCGCGGACACGATCTTGTTCTTCAGCTTGTGCGCCTTTTCCTGATACTCGGCCAGACGGACGAGCACCACTTCCAGCACACCGCCGAGTTCGCCGGCCTTCACCATGTTGACATACAACTTGTTGAAGATCCGGGGGTGCTGGGCGAGCGCCTCCGAGAAGGTCGAGCCGGACTGCACGGAATCGGCAAGCGCGCCGATGGTGCCGCGGAGCACGGGATTCGGCTCCTGCTTCGCAAGCACCGTCAGGCCGCGCAGCAGCGGCAGGCCGGAGTCGATCAGCGTGGCCAGCTGGCGGGTGAAGATCATCAGGATCTTCGGCTTGATGCGCCCGCCGGTGCTGGATTTCGCCTTTTTCGGTCCCGGGGCGGCCTTGCCCTTCTTGGCACCTTTCTTGGCAGCCAGTTTGCCTTTGCCGGCCTCGACAACCTGCAAGGGATAGTAGCCCTGCGAACGGAGCTGCTGGATGGCTTCCGCTTCGCTGGTGGATTCGATGGTGCCGGACATCTGCTCGCCCTTGGCATCCGCGGCGGTGAATTGGAACTGAGGCATGGGGTTATTTTTAAATCGAGTGAGGAGAATGTGAGCGCACAATTGTTGGCTGGCGACTCAAAATTCGCGTCGAAAGGTGTCGGATCAGGTGTATTTCAGGACTTCCTCGATCGTCGTATGGCCGAGGTAGATATTACGCAGGCCGTCCTCGCGGAGCGTCTGCATGCCGAGTTCCATCGCCTTCTGCTTGATCACCACCGTGGGAGCACGGTCGGTGATCAATTCCCGGATCGGATCGGTGATGTCCAGCAGTTCATAGAGGCCTTTCCGGCCCTTGTACCCGCTGTTTCCGCAGAGTTCGCAGCCCCGGCCGGTGAAGAAGTCCTTGTCCCCGATCTCGTGGACGGCCACCCCGAGCTGCATCAGGATGCTTTCGTTCGGCTCGTAGGAAGCCTTGCAGTTCTTGCAGATCGTGCGGACCAGACGCTGGGCCAGCACTCCTTCAAGGGAGGCGGCGACCAGGAAGGGCTCGCAGCCCATGTCCACCAGACGGGTCACCGCGCCGGGGGCGTCGTTCGTGTGGAGCGTGGAGAGCACCAAGTGACCGGTCAGCGAGGCTTGGATCGCGATCTGGGCCGTATCCATGTCACGCATCTCCCCCACCATGATCCGGTCCGGATCCTGACGGAGGAAGGCGCGCAGCACCCGCGGGAAATTCAGGCCGATGCCCTCGTTCACCGGGATTTGGATGATCCCGTCGATGTCGTATTCCACCGGGTCTTCCGCGGTCAGCAGCTTTGAATCGATCGTGTTGATCCGTGCCAGCGCGGCGTAGAGCGTGGTCGTTTTGCCCGCTCCCGTGGGACCGGTGACGATGAAGATGCCGTTCGGTTTCTCGATGGTGTCGCAGATGTACTCGTAGATCGACTCCGGCATGTGGAGGTTCTCCAGCGAAAGATTCACCGAGGAGCGGTCGAGCACGCGCAGCACCACCGATTCGCCGTACTGCGTCGGCAGGGTCGAAACGCGCATGTCCACCTGGCGGTCCCCCACCTGCTTGACGATGCGGCCGTCCTGCGGCACGCGGCGCTCGGCGATGTTCATGTTCGACATCACCTTCACCCGCGAAATGATTGAAATCGCGAGGTGCACCGGTGGCGGGGCCATTTCGTAAAGGGAGCCGTCCACCCGGTAGCGGATCTTGAACTCCTTCTCGAAGGGTTCGAAATGAATGTCCGAGGCCCGCTCCTTGATCGCCTGGAAAAGCACCAGGTCCACGTAGCGGATGATCGGCGCTGAATTCGCCTCCGCTTCCAGTTCCGCGGCGCTGAGGTTCGGGTTCACCCCGGTCTCCAGCTGGCTCAGGATGTCCTCCATCGCCTTGCCCTCGCCGCCGTAGCAGTCGTTGATCTTCTGCTCCACCAGGTAGTCCGGAGCCACCGCCAGCGTCACTTCGCGACCGAGCGCGAAGCGGAGGTCTTCGATGGTCTGCGGGTTCATCGGGTCCACCAGCGCGATGTGGAGGCCTTCCGCATCGAAGTTCACCGGCAGCGCCCCGTGCAGGCGGGCCATTCCCGGAGGCACCAGCGCCAGGAGCTGCTCCGAGGGCGTCCAGTTCCGGAGCTCCACCAGCGGGGCTCCCAACTCCGAGGCCACCACGGGCCACACGTCGTCCCGGTTGTTGATCACTTGGAAGTCGGCGAGGATCTCCGCGGCTTCCTTGCCGCTGTTGTCCACCTCGTGCAGGATATCCTGCGCCAGGGAGCGGTCGATCAGGCCCCGGCTAACGAAAAGTTCTACGATCTGGTTACTGTCCATGGATCGGGTTTTAGAAAATCTGAGATTTGAAAATTTGAGATTCGTGATCCTGGGATCAGTCGAGATCGGACATCGTCACGTGGATGACCTCCTCGGGGGAGGTCAGGCCCGCCAGCACCTTGCGGATTCCGTCATCGCGCAGCGTGCGCATGCCTAGCTCCCGGGCGCGCCGGCGGAGCTGGCTGGAAGTCAGGTTCTCGTTGATCATGTGGCGCACCTCGTCGTCGATCTGGAACAACTCGAAGAGCCCGATACGGCCGCGGTAGCCGTTGTTACGGCACTTCTCGCAGCCCACCGGACCCATCACTGTGGAGCTGTCCCCGCGGGTGTTGTCGAATCGCAGCGCGCGCGCCTCCTTGTCCGTCAGCACGTGCGGGGCCTTGCAGACCGGGCATAGCTTGCGGACCAGGCGCTGCGCCAGCACCGCGCGCACGGCGGAGGCGATGAGGAAGCGCTTGATGCCGATGTCCGCCAGACGGGCGACGGCGGAGGGCGCGTCGTTCGTGTGGAGCGTGGAAAGCACGAGGTGACCGGTGAGGGACGCGTTGATGGCGATATTCGCCGTCTCCGCGTCACGGATTTCCCCGATCATGATGATGTTCGGCGCCTGGCGGAGCATCGCGCGGAGCGCCGCGGCGAAGGTCATGCCGATGTCCGTCTTCACCATCACCTGATTGATGCCGGGAAGCTCGTATTCCACCGGGTCTTCCACGGTGATGATCTTCTTGTCCGGCTTGTTGATGACGTTGAGACAGGCGTAGAGCGTCGTGGTTTTGCCCGAACCCGTCGGCCCGGTCACCAGGATGATGCCGTCCGGCAGGCCGATGAGCTCCTCGAAAGTCGCCTGGTCGTCGGAAAAGAAGCCCAGTTCCGGCAAGCCGAGCACCAGCGCCGACTTGTCCAGGATACGCATGACGATCGATTCCCCGTGGTTGGAGGGCACCGAGGAAACGCGGAGGTCGATCTCCTTGTCCCCCGCCTTCACCTGGATACGACCGTCCTGGGGCAGCCGCTTTTCGGCGATCGACATCGTGCCGCTCATCACCTTCAGACGGGCGATGATGGCCGGCAGCAGCTTCTTCGGGTGGTTGTCCACCTCGATCAGCTTGCCATCGATGCGGTAGCGGATGCGGACGGAGGTCTCCAAGGGCTCGATGTGAATGTCCGAGCAGCGGTTCTTCATCCCCTCCACCAGCAGGTTCTGCACGAGGCGGATGATCGGCGCATCGCTATCGGAGACCTCCACGTCGTGGCCGCCGGTCACATTCACCGCCGTGGACTGATCGGTCAGCCCGTAGAATTGCTTGAGGAACATCTGCACCGCGTTCGCCGGCGCACAGACGAAATTCAGCTCCCGCCCGAGCACGTGAGGCAGGCTGTCCATCGTCTCGAAGTCGAAAGGATCCGCCACTGCGACCGTAAGGAAGACGCCGTCGTCCGCCACCGGGATCGCCCTGTAGCGGCGGGCGATGTCGTCCGGAATGCTATCCGCCACCTCCGGTGGAATCGCCATCTCGGCCAGATCGATCGCCTCGATGCCCGCATTCTGGGCGAGGACGGCGCATACCGTGTTCTCCGAGAGATCGGTTTCGCTGAGAAGCCTTTCGACCACGGAACCGCCCTTGCGGCGGGCCTGATCGACACTATCGGGTGATACCGCGCCTGCCTCCACCAGCAGGTCGGCCAAGTAATCTTCGTTGGAGAACACGGGTTTTCGGGCCTTTGGAAAGACGATTTTGTAACCGGGCGGCATTGTGCACAACCCGGCGGTCGCAGATTGGTCAAGCCTCTCCCCCTTTGTCAACCTGCCGACCGAAGATCGCCGCGGAATCCTCTGAGGGTAGTCACGCGGTATTGACGATGCGGTGTCCGGGCCTTTGCGGAATCGCGGATTTTCAGGCCATCGGGGCTCCGCATCGGCGGCAGAACCGCGCGTCGGGAAGGTGCCCGTGGACGCCGCAAGAAGGGCAGGCGTCGGAGGTATCGTCCCCGTTCAGCTTGGAAAGCTCCGAGGTCACGATCCCGGTGGGCACGGCAATGATGGCGTAACCGGTGAGCACCAGCACGGAAGTCAGCATGCGGCCCAAGGTCGTGTCAGGCGTGATGTCGCCGAAGCCGAGCGTCGTGATGGTGACAATCGCCCAGTAGATCGCCGTAGGGATGCTGGTGAAACCGCTCTCGGGCCCCTCCACGAGGTACATCAGTGTCCCGGCAATGAGCGTGATCGCCAGCATCACGGAAAAGAACACCGTCACCTTGGCCCGGCTGGCGTGGAGCGCGTGTATCAGCAACTCCGCTCCGTTCACGTGGCGGACCATTTTGAAGATCCGGAACATCCGCAGCATCCGCAAAACCCGGATGACCTGGAGCGACTGCGCCCCGGGGAGCAACAGCATGAGATAGGTGGGAAGGATCGAGAGGACATCCACCACCCCGTAGAAACTGCGCGCATATCGCAACGGGTGGCGCACCACGCAGAGCCTCGCGATGAATTCCACCGTGAAAAGAATCGTGAACCCCCACTCCGCCACGTGCAGCACCCCGCCCGCTTTGGCGGCGATCTCCGGCACGCTTTCCAGCACCACCGCCAGGACGCTCAAGCTGATGAGCACCAGCAGGATGACATCGAAACGACGGCCCGCAGGAGTCTCGGCTTCGAAGATGATCTCGCGCCAGCGTTCGCGGCGGGAAATCTCTGGTTCGCGGCTGTCAGGCATGCCGTGAGCTTGGCGCAAGACGGGAGAAATGGCACGCGGGAAGAGCAATCGTTGACCCGGTGGCCGGGAGCAGCGAGGAAAGATGCGTCAGTTGATGTGATGAGTCGCCAGGAGGAAACGTCCGAAGAACCGAAAAGGCGTCCGCGCCGTCTCGGCAGGAAGCTGCTGGTGGCGCTGGGATTGCTGATTGCCGGGCTGGTGTGGCTGAACGGCCCCGGCTGGCGTTGGCTGGGCGGCATCGCCCTGCGGAGGGCGCTCGACAAGGCGGATATGGCCGCGGATTTCGAGCTGAGGGGCACCTTGCTTGGCGGTGTCCGGGTGGAAGAATTAACCTTGAGCGGCGGTGTCATCCGCAAGCTGGAGATCGGCTCCGCCGGCCCATTGTATAAGGTTAGCCGGGTAATCCGCGGGGAGATCGAGGGCGTTGCCGTGCGGAGGATCGATGCCGTGATCGATCTGGCCGCTGCGCCGCCAAAGGACCCCGCGAAGCCGCCTTTCGACCCGAAAAGGCTCCCGGAAACGCTCCGCAAGATCCGCGGCATTCTGCTGCCGATGGACCTCAGCGCCGCCGACATCCGCGTCCAACTGGTGCGGGGAGACGAAAACCTGGTCACTCTGGACACCACCGATTTCTCCCACGCGCCGGGCAGCGATGATTTCCGGCTGAAGCTTGGAGCCTTGGCCGTGGGCGCCGGCTATGCCTTCGCCGCGCAGGAGACGGTGATCCATTGGACCGAGGAGGAGCTCTCCCTGAACCGCTTCGATCTCACCCCCCGCCTCGGCGTCAGGGACATCCGTGTGGAAATGCCGCCGGGCGGCGCACTCGCAGGCTCCGGCGCCGTTCTGATAGAAGATTCCAAGCTGCTGCTCGGCGGCACGCTGGAATCCGCCACGCTGCGAATGGAGGGCGAGCCGCTCCCGGTCCACGAGGCGGTGAAAAATCTCGCCTTGAGCCTCCCTTTCCAAGCCACGGTGCGGTCCTTGGAGGCTACCTTTACCGGCTTCGATCAAACTCCCGATCAGTGGCAGGCGACCATCGCGACAGAGATGGGCGATCTCGCCTATCAAGACTGGCGGGCCGGCACCCTGACGCTTGATGCTTCGAAAGACGGCAGCACCGGAAAGTTGGCTTGGACCGTGGCGGCGCTGGATTCCGAACTCTCCGGCGAGGGCAGCCTCGTCTGGCGCGACCTCGCCGCCGGCACTTGGACGGATTTCGAGGCCTCCGCCAGTATCTCCGTCCCTCGTGTCGCCCCTCTCTACTCGGCCCTGAAGGAGAAACTCCGGTTTGCTCCCGCCGACTCCCCGCCGTTGCCCCCTTCGTCCCTGACCCTTGATGCCAAGGCCGATTGGGGTCCGCTCGATCTTCGCTCGGCCGACGCCCGCTGGCTCCTCTCCCCGGAGAGAGATGCGGCGGCTCTGGCCGGAGAAGTGAAATGGACACCCGATGGGAAACTCGACGGCTCCCTGGGTGCGGACGGTTTACGCGCCACCTATGGGCTCGACCTTGCGGCCAAACGCTACGAAGGCAGCGCGGTGCTGGAGGCCTTCCGTCCGGAGACGGTTGCCGCCTGGGCCGCCGCTGCCGGTGTCCGGTTGCCCGCGGGAATGAACGCCACCGGCACGTGGAAAGGCAGCGGAGACTTCGGCCCGCAGCCTCACCGCGGATCCTTCGATATCCCTTCCTTCGAGTGGGTCCGGAAGGACACGCCCCCGCTGATCCTCCGTACCACGGGCACCTACGCTTGGCCCCGGGAAGTCACGCTCACCCGCCTGACCGCCATCTCCGAAGGCCAGACTTTGGAGGCGGAGGCGACCCTCGCGAACCGTCTCCTCACGATCCCCCGCATCGAGTGGAAAGACGGCGACACCCGGCTCGTGGGCGGCCGCGCCGAAATCCCCGTGCCGGAGAAGCCCGGGGATCTCAACGGCTTCCTCAAGCAGACGGAACCCATCAGCATCTTTCTGGAGTCGGAATGGATCGACAATGCCCGGCTTGCGGCTTGGCTCCCGGAAAAGAAGTCGCCCCTCGCGGCGGGTAGCGGGCGGGTGAATCTCGTCGTCACCGGTACTCCCGCGGTCCCGAAGATCGACTTCGAGGCGCAGCTCAAGGGCCTTACCGTCCCTGACCAGCCGGACGTGCCCGTGACCGATGCAACCCTCACGCTTGATGGAGCGGACGGCGCGCTGGTCCTCGCAGGCGAGATCCGGCCGGCTTCGTACCCGTCCGTCACGCTTTCCGGAAAGATGCCCTTCAAGCCCGGCGAATGGGCGGAAAATCCCGGAGCGGTGCTGGAGGAGCCCCTTGAGGCGCGGGCGGAGATTCCCAAGCTGGAACTCGGCACTTTCGAAAAAATGATCCCGAAGGCGCGGACGCTGGCAGGCAATCTCGAAGGCTTCTTCAGCGCAGGCGGAAAGGTGGGCGCTCCGGAACTCTCCGGGGAATTGCGGCTCAGCGGCGGTGCCTTCGCCCTCGAGGACTCTCCCGTTCCTCCGGTGTCGAATGCCGCCGCGCTCGTCCGGCTGCAGGGCAAGGACGTGCTCGTGGAGACACTGTCCCTGGAAATCGCCGGCGGTACGGTGAGCGGCAGCGGCAAGACCGGCCTGCAAGACGCGACGAAGCCGACCCTGGACTTCTCTTTGAAAGGCACTTCCCTGCCCCTGAAGCGGGACGAATCGATGATCGTCCGGGCGGACGCCAATCTCGATATCCGCGGCGATCTCCAGCAAGCCGCCATTTCCGGCACGGTCGAGATCGTGGACAGCTTGTATTACCGCGATTTCGAAATCCTTCCCGTCCGCGTTCCCTTCACCGCCCCTTCCCGGCCGAAGCTCCCCACCATCGATCCCGATGAAAAAGCCGCGGATATGCCTGAGCCTTACCGGAACTGGACCCTCGACGTACGTGTCCGCACCCGCGATCCGATCCTGATCCGGGGCAATCTCGCCAATGGCTCGGCCATCGGGGATGTCCGCTTCGGAGGCACGCTCGGGGATATCCAACCGCAAGGAAATGCAATCATCCACGACGCTACCGCGCGCCTGCCCTTCAGCACCCTGCGGGTGGACAATGGCGCCGTTCTTTTCACTCCGGCCGGCGGCTTGAATCCCGAGCTCAATATCCGCGGCACCTCGACCATCGGCCGCTACGAGGTAAACGTCTTTTTCTACGGCCCGGTTGATGCGCCGAAGACCGCGCTGACCTCCGATCCGCCGCTCCCGGAGAGCGAGATCATGACCCTGCTCGCCACCGGCACCACCTCCGAAGGGCTCGAAGGAGGGCAGGCCGCCACCCTGAAGGCCGCGCAGCTCCTGGTGGAGGAATGGCGCAAGGGCCGCCTGCCTTTCGCCGAGCAGGTAGCCGAGGTGATGGAAGTGATCAATCGCGTGGATGTCCGCATCGGCGAGGACGATCCCCTCACCGGACAGCGTCTGAACTCCGCCACCATCGAGCTGCACGACCGCTGGTTCATCAGCGGCTCCGTGGATAAGCAAAGTAACACCCGCGTCCTCGGCGCCTTCGTCATCCGCTTCAAATGAGGAAGGACCGCAGACTCGAAAACCGCAGGCGAAAGGCCGGAGCCCCGCTCGCTCCCTTCTTCTGCCTGCTGTCTGCCGGTCTCCTGTCGGCGGCCGACCTGCGCGTGGAGGGCCTGCGGTCGATGAAAGAAGGCGAGGTGCTTGATCTCCTCGGCGACCGGCTGGAGCACGTGAAGAACAAGCCTCCCAGTACCGCCCGGGCCAGCGACGCGGCCTTCCTGCTGGAGGCCCTGATGAAGCGGCAAGGCTTCCAGAGTCCGGACGTGAAGCCGCTGATCTCCGGCAACACCATCCGCCTGGTAGTGAACGAAGGCCCGCGGCTGTCCATTGGCTCGGTGAATGTCCCCGGCTTTCCGGAGGAAGATCAGGAGCGGCTTTCGCGGCTCTTCAAGCTCCCCGGCCAGGAGCGCGTCCTGCGGCCCGGCCAGGAGCCGCCCTTCCGCGAAAGCGACGTCGCGGAAGGCATTTCCCTGCTAATCGCCGATTTCCGGTCCCGCGGCTACTGGAGGGCAGATGCCAAAGTGGAGAAGCGGGGCATCACCCCCGGCACCGCGGAAATCTCTTTCGTCATCCGCATCGCCCCGGGCCCCCTCCATCACCTCGGCGCTCCCCGCTTCGATGGCGCTCCGCCGGAGCTGATGGGCAGCCTCCGCGCCAAGACCGCCCCGCATGTCGGGAAGGTCGCCGACACCGACCTCCTCACCACCCTTCGCAGCGAGGTCGAAAGCATCTTCCGCGCGACCGGCTATCCGCTCGAAACCTTCAAGATGAACCGCATCCTCGGCGACGCCACGCTGACGCCGCGCTTCATCATCCAATTCGGCACCCGCCAGCGGCTCGACCAGGTGATCGTGAAAGGGGCCAAGCTCACGGACGTGGACCGCCTCACCGCACGCTTCGAGGATCTCCGGGGCGAATGGTTCGACGCCGAGGAGTTCGACAAGCGCCTGAAGAAGATCCTCGCCACCGGCGCCTTTTCCTCTGTGCGGGTGGAGCAAACGACCGATGCCGACGGCCGGCTCGATGCCACGCTTCAAGTCACCGAAGGCCGGGCCCGGGGCGCCTCCGCCTACGGCGGCTTCGGCAGCTACGAGGGCGGAATTCTCGGTCTCAAATATCACGACCGGAACCTCTTCGGGAAGCTCTGGAATTTCAGCACCGGCGTGGAAGCCAGTTCGCGCGGATTCCTCGGCGACATCCGCCTCTCCGATCCCTGGCTCTTCGATACCGACACCTATCTCGGCCTCCGGCTTTTCTCGGTGACCCGCTCGCTGGAAGGTTACGACAAATTCGAGACGGGCATCTCCGCCGAGTTTTCGCGGGACGATTTCGCCGAGCATCTCGACGCCAGCCTGATCTTCGGCAGCTCCTTGGTGAACATCGACAGCAACGGCATTCCCCGGGATCAGCTCGGCGAAACCGTTTACACTCATCACTACGTCCGCGCGGACCTCGCCTATGATCGCCGGGACGACCCCGTCTCCCCGTCCCGCGGCTACCATCTCAATGCGCTTCTGGAAGCCGGCCTCTTCGCCGGGGATACCAATTCCAACTACGTCCGCTTCGAGACCCTCGGTGCCGGATACATTCCGGTCACGAAAAAGAGCCAGGTGAATCTGGGCGCGCGTGTCGGCATGCTTTTCCCCTCCACCGGCGTGACGGACTTCCCGATCGACCTGCGCCTCTTTACAGGCGGCGCGGACACGGTGCGCTCCTTCCGCTTCAACGAGCTCGGTCCGCGCGCGCGCAGCAACGACCCCCTCGGCGGGGAAACTTATTGGGTCACCAATGCGGAATACGTCCATGCCCTCTTCGGCCCCATGAAGGGCGTCGGCTTCATCGATGCCGGCCACCTTTCCGGCCTGAACGACGGCTTCAGCTTCGACTCGCCGGAAGTCGCCATCGGCCTCGGTCTGCGGATCGATCTCCCCGTCGGGCCGATCCGTCTCGAGTACGGTCACAGCCTGACCCAGGATGACGGCGAGCCCTCCGGCGTCTGGCACTTCGCCATCGGCACCGCATTTTGAAAAGCGGGCCGCCGGGACGGGATCTCCCCAACCCCGCATTCGACATCGCCCGCGGGGACTGCTATGACATTCGGCGATGTTCGTCCTTTCCTGCGAGCCCGCGACCTGTGCCGTTCCCGAATGGCATAGGGACCTCTTCAAGGGTCTCGACGAGACGCTCGCCGCGGAAGGATGGGCACCGGGCTCCCTCAATCTCGCCCAAGCCTTCGCCACCAAGCTGCGGACCTTGCTCGCCCACGGCGACATCACCAAGCTGCTCGTCGATTTCTCCTGTCGCAGGGATGACCCGGCGCGCTTCAGCCGCTTTTCAAAGAAGCTCACCGAAGACCAGCGGGGGAAACTGGACGAGCGCCATCACCTCGCCCACCTGAACCTCCTCAAGCAGCGGATCCGCGAAGAGCAAGCGCGCTGGGGCTCCGCGATCCACTTGTCCATCCGCACCGAAGAGAGCCCGGACGCGCCCGTGATCGGACTCCATCACGATCCGTCCCGCGACATCGACTCCACGTTTGTGCGGAAATGGATGGATGCCCTTCGCACTGCCGCGCCCGATCTCCGCATCCTGACCGTTGCCGATCCGAATTACGGTCTTTCGGCGGAACTCAGGAACGAATTCCCGGCAGACTTCGGCAGCATCTCCGTGGTGGTCGCGCGATCCTCCTTTCTCGAAGGGAAGCCCCTCCGCTGGGACAAGCTGAAGAAGCTCCTGCTCGACACGCTGCCACCCCCGTAGGGAACGCGTGCCGACAAAAAAACGCGGCGTGACCTTTGCCACGCCGCGCTCCTGTGATTTCTAGTTAGCCGCCGGATCAGGCGGGGGCTCCCACCACCTCGCCGGGCAGCGGTCCGCCGTCCTCCGGCTTGTCCTCCGCGGGCTTCGCGGCGGGCTTCTTCCGGAACTCCTCCGGCATCGGCGGCGGCTTCGGCGCGCTCGGCGGGTTCTTCATCTCGCCGAACTCGATGAGGTCGCGCATGTGGGTGGCGTCCAGCGTCTCGAACTCGAGCAAGGCGTTCGCAATCAGCTCCACCTTGTCCTTGTTCTCCGTCAGAATCCTCGTGGCGTGGTCGAAAGCCTCGTCGATGAAGCGCTTGATCTCCGCATCGATCACCCGGGCCGTGTCTTCCGAGTAGTTCCGGCTGCGCGAGACATCGCGGGCCAGGAAAACCGGGCTGTCGCCGTCACCGTATTCGATCATGCCGAGCTTCTCGCTCATCCCCCACTCGCACACCATGTGGCGGGCCAGCGAGGTCGCTTGGCGGATGTCGCCCGAAGCGCCGTTGGAAACGTCGTCGGTGATGAAGGATTCGGCGATGCGGCCGCCCATCGTCACGACCAGGTTCGCCAGCGCTTCCTTGCGCTGCGTCGAATACTTGTCGCCTTCCGGAAGATACATCGTCGCCCCGAGGTACGGGCCGCGCGGAATGATCGTCACCTTGTGAAGCGGGTGCGTGTGCGGCAGCACCATGTTCAGGTAGGCATGGCCGGCCTCGTGCCATGCCGTGCCGATGCGCTCCTTGTCGGACATCGCGAGGCTCCGGCGCTCGCGGCCCCAGCGGACCTTGTCGCGCGCTTCCTCCATCTCGGCGATGGTCACTGCGGAAAGCCCGCGGCGGGCAGCCAGCAGCGCGGCCTCGTTGATCAGGTTCGCCAGTTCGGCACCGGAGAACCCGGGCGTGCCGCGCGCGATGACACCCAGATCGGTCCCCGGGGCCAGCTTGATCTTCTTCACGTGCACGCGGAGGATTTCCTCGCGGCCATTCACATCCGGCAGGGAAACGGTCACCTGACGGTCGAAACGCCCGGGACGCAGCAGCGCGGGGTCCAGCACATCCGGGCGGAGGGTCGCGGCGATGATGATGACACCTTCCTGCGTGTCGAAGCCGTCCATCTCCACCAAGAGCTGGTTGAGCGTCTGCTCGCGCTCGTCGTGACCGCCGCCCATGCCGTGACCGCGATGACGGCCCACGGCGTCGATCTCATCGATGAAAATCAGGCAGGGGGCGTGCTTCTTGCCCTGCTCGAACATGTCGCGCACCCGGGAAGCACCCACGCCCACGAACATCTCGACGAAATCCGAACCGGAAATGGAGAAGAAGGGCACATCCGCTTCGCCCGCGATGGCGCGCGCCAGCAGGGTCTTGCCGGTGCCCGGAGGCCCCACCATTAGCACGCCCTTCGGGATCGAGCCGCCGAGCTTCTGGAATTTCCGGGGATCGCGCAGGAAATCAACGATTTCCCACAGCTCTTCTTTCGCTTCCTGAATACCGGCCACATCCTTGAAGGTGACCTTGTTGTGATCGCGCGTGAGCAGGCGCGCCTTTGATTTGCCGAAGGACATCGCTCCCCTGCCCGCCGCCTTCATCTGCTGGCGGAAGAGGAAGAACAAAAGCAGCACGATCAGCAGCACCGGCAGGAAGGTGAAGATCGCCCGGCTGAGGAAATCGTTGTTCGGCTTGAAGATCGCCTGCTTCTCCTTGAGCAGGTTGCCCACGTCGTCACCCAGCATCAGGAGCGGGGCGGTGACTTGGAAGGGCCGCGGCTGCGCCGCTTTCGGGTCTTCGCCGGCGGCCGGTTCGTTCGGAATCTCCTGACGGCCGATGATCACCCCGGTATTCCCGTCGGGGGAATACACGGTGAGGGGCATCTGCTCGTTCAGCGGCTTCACCTCCTCGAGGGCGGCCACGCGGCGGAACCCGGCCTTGGAAAGCACCGTGGTGTCCGGGCCGGGCTCGGGCGCCGCTTCCCGGCTCACGCGCAGGACCACGGAGTCTCCCAGCATTTCACCCAGTTCATCCATGCGCAAGGTCGCCTGGATCTCGCGGCTGGTGCCGGGCTCCTCGCCCGGCCCGCGGGCGGGCTTGGCGGCGAGATAGCCTTTGATCAGCGCGTTCGACGGGCTGTCGCCCGTGGTGACTTCCAAAGGATGCTTCGGATCCTCCGTGATCACACGCCCCTGATCCCATGCCTTTTTGAACTGGGCATAGGTCATCGGCTGCGCCGACGCATTCATCGGCGAGGTGAAAAACGCGAGAGCGAGGATGAGGAAGGCCACACCGAGCAAAATGGCGAGACGCCAGTTGAATCCGGGCGGGTCATTGGGTCCGCGCGTGCCTGGGCCCTGCGGCGGACGATTTTGGGGCGATTCTGACATTGGTTCTTTGTTGGAGCTCCCGCGGAAACTTGCCGGATAATAGCATCTCCGGGGTGACCTGCAAAGGGCACGGCAGGGTAGTCCTCATCCGGGGAAAGAAAACCCAATTTTTTCCGCCGCTCTTGCCCGGGGAACCCTGCTTTGCCATTCATGGCGGGAATGGATCGGGACGCGCCCCACGACGACACCCCGGAATCGCGCATTCGTCCCCTCGGCTTGCTGGCGCGCTGGAAGCATCGCCGCCGCTCGGGATCCTCCGGCGCGCGGATCCTCGGCCTCATGGTCGATGCTTTCGCCGGCTTCGCCACCCTCGATGGCAGGCTCGATGCGGAAGAGGCGGATTTGATCCTCGATCTGCTCCGCAGCGCCTTTCCGGAAGCCGACCACAGTTGGCTCGCCCGCCGCGTCCAGCGCGCCGTCCGGGAGCAGAAGCCGCTCGCCCGCACCGCCTTGGACCTCAGGGAGTTGCTGGATGATTCCCAAAAAATGGCGGTCGGCCTGCAGCTCTACACGCTGGTGGATGCCGTCGGTCGCTCGGAACGCAGCCGTGCCTCCTTTGAAATCTTTCTCCGCCGTCTCGGCAGACCGGACCTTGCCCGCCAGATCCTCGCGGAAATGGGCGGTGACGAAGCGGCCGAAAGCACCGGCTTCGAGCGCATCACCTTCTCCGCCGCTCCCGGTGCCGAGGTCGGACTGCCGGAGCAGGCGGAGGGGCACGCCTTCCGCGTCTATCGCGCCGCCGATCTCCTGCTGGTCCGGAATACCGGCGAAAAACCCCTCTGGGTCCGCGGCCGGTCCTTGGAAAGCGGTGCCTTTCTCCGCATGCGGGAGCGCCAGCAGCTTGTCGTGCCGGGCTGGACCCTCACCTGCGAGGATCTCATCTTTTTCCTGAATGTGAAACTGACGGGGAACCGGCCCGCCATTTTCCTGGCCATCACCGAGGAAGGCCTCACCAGCGAGCGGGCGCGCAGCCGCCAGAGCGCCGTCCGCATCCGCTTCGGGCTGCAGGCGGAGGTGGAGGCCCTGCGGCCGACCGAACTGGCCATCGACGGGCGCGGGCTCCTCGTCCCCGCGCGGCCGATCCTCTGCGGGCACCACGAGCGCCTTTCGGAGCCTTCCGGCTTTTCCATCACCATCGATGCGCTGCGCCGGCGGCGGGCGGAGGCCGGCGGCCGTTTCCGCCTGGAGGCGGACCAGCGGGATTTCCGGGTCTCCAACGATCCTTCCGTTCTGGAACGGGGAGATCTCCTCCTTGCCCCCGGCCTGGCTCCCCGGGTGGTCCTGCGCGTCCGCTTCGATCTCGAGCGGCGGACCGGCGACCTCTTCGTCCGCGAGGCGGAGGGCGTCATCACCGCGGACGACGTGCCGGTGAAAAATTCCGCGCCGCTCCGGGAAGGGTCCATCCTCCGGCTTTCCCGCACCCAGGCGCTCCGCTGCCGCTTCAGCGAAGGCATCATCGACGAGGAGCGGAATCTCGTGGAATCCCTCCGCGCCCAGGACCTCATCCACGAGTTCGGGCCCGGCACGCGCGCGCTGGACAACGTCAACTTCGAGATCGCCCGTGGCGAGATGATGTGCATCATCGGCCCCAGCGGCAGCGGCAAGAGCACCCTGCTTTCGGTGCTCGCCGGGCAATTGGAGCCGAGCCGCGGGCGGGTACGCCTGAACGACGCCTCGCTCTACCAGAGCCGCCTCGAGCTCATCCGCTACATCGCCTACATGCCGCAGGAAGAGGCGCTGAACCCGCAATTGACCGTGCGGGAGCACCTGCGGCACGCCACCACCATCCGGCGGCCCTTCCTCAGCGCGGAGGAAGTCGGACGGCGTGCCGATGGCATCCTCGCGGAACTCGGCCTGCAGGCGATCGCGCGGCGCAGGGTCGGCTCGCCCGGAGAAAAAACCCTCAGCGGCGGCGAGCGCAGCCGCCTCAATCTGGGACTCGATCTCGGAAGCGCCGCGGAGGTCTTCCTCTTTGACGAGCCGATCTCCGGTCTCTCCTCGAAGGACTCCGAACACGTCGCGGAAACCCTCCGCTCGCTGGCGCGGGACAAGATCGTGATCGCGTCGCTTCACCGCCCCGGGGCGAAAGTGATGGGCCTTTTCGACAAGGTCCTGCTGCTCGACAACGGCGGCAAGCTCGCCTTCTTCGGCACCCCGGCGGCAATGATCGCCTATTTCCGCGAGATCGCCGGGGAACTCGGCATCTCCCACCCCTCCGTTTCGGAAAATGCTCCCTTGGGCGCGGATTTCGTCTTCGACATCCTTGAAACGCCTCTCGCCCACATCGGCGGGGGCCAGAATCCCTCCGCGGCCCGGCGTTTCCCGGCAAACTTCTGGCAAGAGCGATTCGAAAGCCGCTCGCTGGTCAATTCGCTGGGCGAGGGTGCCCCGCCGTCGCGGATCGAGAGGCTGGCGAATACCCCGGTGCCTGCCGCTTCCGGCGCGCTGGGCTTCGGGCGCGGGATCAAGCGCACCCTGGCCGTCTTCGCGACGCAGTTCCAGCGCTCGCTTTTGTCGAAGATGCGGAACCGGGGAACGCTCTATTCGACCCTTCTGGAAGCTCCCCTGCTGGCGCTGCTGATCGCCGTCACCCTCCGCTCCTCAAAGGAAGGTGCTTACGAGCTCCCGACAGCGCTCCACGTTCCGGCCTATCTTTTCCTCTCCGCCACGGTGGCGATGTTCCTCGGCCTGACGAACTCCGCCACGGAAATCCTGCGCGACCGGCCGGTATTGCGGAGGGAGCGGAATTCGCGCCCGAATCCCCTGCTCTACGTCGGCGCGAAGTTCAGCGCGCTCGGCCTCGTCGCCGCCGCGCAATGCCTCGCTTATACGGCCATCGGCCATTGGTTCCTGGAAATCCGCGGTACCATCCTCAGCCAGTGGTTGTGGATGACCCTGACCGCCTGCACCGGCACCGGGCTCGCCCTGCTGGTGTCGTCCCTCGTGAAGACGGAGCGCGCGGCTCTGACGGCCGTGCCGCTCCTGCTCGTTCCGCAGATGTTGCTAGCGGGCGCGCTCGTGCCCTTCCGGGAGATGAACCGCGGCCTTTTTGAAAACAGCGGCGTGGAGCGGGAGCGCGGCGGGGCTCCTTTCCCCTCGCGCTTCATGCCGCTGCGCCACGCCTACGAGGCGATGGTCGTCACGCAGGCCACCCGCAATCCCTACGAGGTCGAGCGCATCCGCATCCAGCGCCGCGTGGATGCGATCAAGGAAGTCCCGCACATGCTGGAGCCTGCCGTGGCCGAGCGCCTGCAAGTGATGCTCGAAGCCTTGCTGAAGCTCGGTGCCGCCGAAGCCGTGACTGCCGCCGATGCCAGCGATCTCGCCGAACGGCTCACCAACCTCGCCCGCGGCGGCACCCGCCTGGAGATCGATTCCATCAAGGTGCAGACCAACAACCCGAAGGCGCGGCCCATCTCGGAATTCTTCGTCAACAACCGCATCGACCTGCTGGTCCGCGAGGCGGAAACCTTCCGCCTCGATTACCGTAACCGGGACAAGCCGCGGAACATCTTCCTCGCCCTCAAGAAACCCGCCGGAGAGGAGTGGCTCGACACCCTCGACTACGATGCCGGCCTCCTGATCCTCGTGATTCTCGGGACGGGTATCGGCACGGCCGCGGTCCTCGGCATCCAGAACCGCCGGACGAGGTAGATCACTCCTCGATCCGGACGAAGTATTTCGCGCCTTTCCCCGAGATGTCGATTTTGGCCTTGTAGATCCCGGCTCCGGGGGGGCCTTCCGTCACGCCATTGCCGGGAATCGCGAGGTCGTCGGTGAAGCCGGCCGCGAGGTCCGCGGTTCCCTTCAATCCCCAAGGGGTGCTGCGCCGGGGCTTGGCCGCGAAGTCGATGTAGAGGAAGTTTCCTTCCCGCGCGACCTTGTACACCTCGATCACACCCGCTCCCGGAGCATCCGAGGGATTACCCGCAAGAGTCGTGTAGAAATCGATGACCTGCTCCAAGCGCGTCTCGTAGAGTTCCTCCGGGGAAATATCGTCGCGGAGGAAGCGTCCGGTACGGAGAGCCTTCGAGCGGGCGGTGATCACGAAGTTTGCAAAAGGCGATTTACCCCCTGGCGTCGAATCGGTCGGCGTTTGGAGAATGTCCCCCACCAAGAACCGCCGGCGGATCACGCCGCTCCCCCCGGGACGGACCGTCCGGTCCACGTCGAAGTCGTATGCCGCGCGAAGGTCCTGCGTCACATCAACCACTTCGTTCCTCAAATCGAGCATGCGGAAGTCCGGTTCCTCGGCGGTACCGGTGAAGCTGCGCATCACCTCGGCGGAAACCGTCACATCGTCGGTCAGCTTGATCGCGACCCACCCGGTATCCCAGGAAGAGGCCTCGAACGAATATTTGGTCGCTGCCGGTCGATCCGTGGTGGAGGAAAGGTGATCGTTCTGAAAGCCCGCACGGGGATCATATTGAAACAGGGGTGCAGGCGAGGGAATGAATTCCGCCCCGAAGGTGTTGCCGGTCCGTCCGTCGCGGTTGGTGAAATCGTTTTCCGAGTACCAATCCGCGAAAGATCGGGGATGGATCCCGCCGGAGGTCTCCAAGCCCCAGGTCCAGTTGCTCTCCACGCGCGCGGCGAACTGCCTCGCCTGCCCCGGTTCCAGCACGATGGGCGAAGAAGCATAGTCCGAAGCAGTCCCTCCTCCTAGGGTCATGGTAAAGGTTTTGCGTGCGTCGGGATCCTGCTGGTCGTTGATGTTCAGCTGGCCAATGCCCACCGCGGCTCCACCGTTGCTCCATTCGTTGCGCAGGTAGTCGTCGTTCTTCTGGAATTTGAAACCTACGGGAGGGTTCTCCAGCCGCACTCGCGTGCGGTCCACGGAGATCGCGACATTGTGGGGATTGTAGAGCGTGACCAAGGGCTCGAAAACCAGGTTCGGGACGGCGTAGTGCTGATTCCCCAGGGGATTCCCGAAACTATTGTAGAAGTTCACCCGATCCGGGATGTGCATGCGGTGAGAGACCATGGATAGCCTCAACTCGACCCGCGCGATGAGCGGCTGCGGCGTATCTTCCGCCCTTACCGGCAGTGATAGCAGGAAGGCGGAGATCAGAGGGATCTGCGGGGAAACGCGTCGCGGGAGAGAACACATGGGGTGCAGCCGATGCAATTGCCTTTCCGGCATTAACGCAACCGGCGAATAGCGGTCCATGGAGCCGCCATGCCTCAGGCTTCCCGCGGGGTCGCGGCATGCCGCAAGGCCGTGGCGATCTCGGCCACGGCGGCCGCGGTCAGCGGTCCCGGAACCACGGCTCCCAGCACCAGACATCCGAAGGGGGTTTCCACCGGCACCACTTCCAGCACGGCGTTCGAGCCGATCTTCACATGTACGTTCCCTGCCTGTCCCGCCACGGGGCGATAGGCTTGGGCCAGGCTGCGCGCGAGGAAATGCAACTTTCCGAAAGCCGGATCCTCCATCACGGGTTTCCCCTCGCGGTCGAGGATGAAGACACCCTGCGCCCCGGTGTGACGCATCAGCAGTTCCCGGAAACGGATGAGCCGCTCCAGCAATGGTCCCCGCTTCTCCTGCGCGGGGGGAGCGGCTCATCCGTTTC